>PWFU01000029.1 GCA_003554185.1 Candidatus Dojkabacteria bacterium | reverse complement strand
TTGCGATTAATGAATATAGTGTAACATTTAAAGATTACGATGATAGTGTTCTTAAGGAGGATATTGTAGAACATGGTTCAGATGCAGTACCTCCAGAAGATCCAGATAGAGAAGGATATACATTTATAGGTTGGGATACAGATTATGAGAATGTAACAGAGAATCTTACTGTTATAGCTGAATATGCGATTAATGAATATGATTTAAATTACTCAGCAAGTGAAGGAGGTAGTCTAGAAGGCGAAACTCATCAAGTTGTAGAACATGGAGATGACGGTACGGAGGTGGAAGCAACTCCAGATGAAGGTTATCATTTTGTCAAATGGGATGATGGGGTAGAAGATAATCCACGAATAGATGTTGATGTAACTAGTGATATAGATGTTGAAGCATTATTCTCTGAAAACTTTTTAGAATTTTATATTGATGAATCCTATGATGAGAGTACTTCTGGATGGGGAGAAACACATTTTGCTTCTATTAATGAAGCTAAAGAAAATTGTCCTGAAGATTACATCTGTGCATTTGATATTGCTGATGACCAAGAAAACAATAACATTAATTTTGATACAGAAGAGGTAGAAGAAAGACGGGAAACAGTTCTAAAATCAGACTTTAACTTTTTAAGAAATGGTGTGAGATTGGATATGCAAAGAGATACAAAAATATCTAGTAGCCTTGATTGGGATGGAGATATTATATTGCCAACAAAAAGGGAGAAACCAAGTGTATATCCTGAAAATTACGATGAAATATTAAATGTCATTAAAGTTGGGTCAGAAGATCTACAATTAGATTTTGATTCCCCTGTTAGACTACTATTCCCTGATAGTGCAGGTAATAGAGTAGGGTATATCTCACCTGTCGAAAATTCTTTTGTTGAAATAACTAAGGAATGTCCTAGTGATATTGAAAATATAGGAGAATCTTGTAAAACAGATTTAAATGGAGATCTGGTACTTTGGGTAACTCACTTTACTGAATTTGTGGTATTTTCAGAAGTTGAAGAAGATGAAGAAGATGAAGAAACAGAAACAGTTGTTGAACCTATAGATGATGTAGAAGAAGATACAGATGAAGAAGTAGATGATGAAGAGGAAGAAGAAGACGAAAAGTTGCCTGAAACAGGTATGGGTATTTCTTTGATATCTTTAATTAGTGTAATAACTCTTGTTTCTGTAGTACTTTTTTGGAGAAGAAAGAAATTGATGTGTAAATCATAAATTTTGATATTTATCATTCAGTTTTGATGTGCTAGAATGAATCTAAGATTAAGATATATTACTGTCTTCTATGAAATTGCAATTCTTGGGTGCTGCAAGAACTGTTACGGGTTCATGTTTCTACTTAGATACAGGTAGATTAAAAATATTGGTAGAATGCGGAGCTTTTCAAGGTCCGGGAGATATTGAGGAGTTGAATAAGGAAGAATTTCCTTTCGATGCTTCGGAAATAGATTATGTATTTTTAACACATACACACTTTGATCATATAGGGAGGACTCCTCTTTTAACAAAACAAGGATTCCAAGGTAAGATATTTTGTACTGGACCTACCAAGCATCTTAGTGAAATAGTGTTGTTAGATTCAGCTAGACTACAACAAAATGAATATACTCAGGAACCTATGTATACCGAAGAAGATGTAAAGCACTGTATGAAATTTTTTGAGCCATATCCTTATGGAGATACAGTAAAACTCGATGATAACATTGAATTTAGATTCAGAGATGCAGGACATATATTAGGTTCTGCTATAGTGGAATTATGGGTAAGGAATAATGAAGGTAGATTAAGGAAGTTAGTTTTTTCCGGTGATTTAGGTCAAAGAGGACAAAGAATCATTAAAGATCCAGATTATGTTAGAGAAGCAGATTATATATGTATAGAATCCACGTATGGTAATAGATTGCATAGAAACAAAGATGAGACTGTTCTTGAATTTCTTTCAATTTTAAAAGAAGCTAGAGAAAACAGCGGTAATGTAATTATTCCTGTGTTTGCAATAGAGAGGGCGCAAGAGATTATTTACGAGTTAAATTTGTTTTATGAAAATGGTTTGATGAAAGACTTCCCTGTTTTTTTGGATAGTCCTATGGCTAGTGAGGTTACAAAGGTTTTTAGAAAATTTAAAGGCTTTTATGATGAAGATGCAAAAAGGTTGTTAGCTAAAGGTAATGGCCCTTTTAAATTTAACGAGTTTAATATTACTCAAAATGTGGATGATTCTAAGAGATTAATAAGTCAAAAGGGTTGTATAATTCTTGCAGGTAGTGGTATGTGTACTGGGGGAAGAGTGTTACATCACTTAGTAAATAATGTTGAAGATTCGAATAACCATGTGGTATTCGTTGGTTATCAGGTAAGAGGGACCCTTGGGCGTCAGCTAGTAGATAAAGAGCCGATTGTTAAAATTATGGGAGAAGAATATGAGCCTAAAGCTAAAATACACACTCTAGGTGGTTTCTCTGCTCATGGGGATGAAAGAGATTTGCGGTATTGGTTGAGAAATTTTGGAAAAAGTGTAAGAAAAGTTTTTGTATGTCATGGTGATGAAGATATTGCAGAGGCTTTTGCTGAGAATATGCATGTGGAATTAGGTCTGAATACTATTGTACCACATCATCGAGAGGTATATACTCTAGAGTAAATAAGCTGTTAATATAATTGTATGTCAGAAGTAGACTTTTCCAAATATGAGAATGTAGGGGATATAGTGAGTGATATTGAGGATATTAAAATTCAGGGGGCTACTAATGTTGCAATAGCAACTTTTGAGGGTATGAAGCTCTTTTTGAAAAATTATGAAGAAAAGGGTAAGAATTATGAAGAGGTTTATGAAGAATTGAGTAGAGTAGGATATACTCTTGCTCATGCTAGGGATAATGAACCCTTAGCAAAAAATGGTTTAAAGTTTGTAACCAGAATGTTAACGATTAGAAATCCTGGTCTTAAGGATGTATCAGTTGCTAAGAAAAAAGTTGATGAATTGTGTGATGAGTTTTTGGAACAAATTAAAGAAGCTAAAAAACAAATAGTTGAGAATAGCGATGAAGTTTTTGATGATGTGTATGAAGTATTTACTCACTGTCATTCTTCTACAGCAGTTAATACTATATCAAAACGTGCTAAAAAAGTGAGCGACTTAAGAGTTACTTGTACAGAAACACGTCCTTTGTATCAAGGGAGGGAAACAGCAAAAGAACTGGTAGAGAAGGGGATTAATACGACGTTTATAGTGGATAGTGCTGCTGAATCTTTTATTATAGACAATTGTGACCAGGATACATGTACTCGTCCAATAGATATCGTATTTTTGGGTTCAGATGAGATAACTATGCGTGGAGATGCGGTGAATAAAATAGGGAGTTGGGGTATAGCTTTGGCTTCATATTTTGTTAGTAAACCGGTGTACGTTGTTACTTCAATTTTAAAGACTGAAATAGAGACAGCATATAGACCTGTTAAAATTGAATATAGGGATAATAGCGAGATTTGGAAGGATGCTCCTAAGGGTTTAAAAATGATTAATCCATCTTTTGAAATCATAAACAGAGAATTTATTACAGGGTATATAACTGAAGTTGGTGTTGTAAAACCTGAGGATATAAGCTCTACTATTCAAGAAAATTATCAGTGGTTGTTCTAAATTTATAAATTTAAAAATATGGCTTTAAACTTAAGGATAAAAAAGTTAGATATCAAAGCTGGTGATCCTTTGACCGTTTTGATAAATAGTTCTGATGCAAAGATGGATGGCTTAGAGGCAGGGGACAAGGTTTGGTTGAGTGGTTATGAGCATGAACACATTTGTGTTGTTAATTTGACTGATGTGGAAGTTGAAGAAGGGTTTGTTGGACTATATTCTGATGTCTGGCTTGGTAATGATTTTGCATCGGATAGTAGAGTAAGGTTAGAGAGAGTAAGTACACCTGAATCAGTAGATTATATTGCCAAAAAATTACAAGGGCAGAGACTCACCGAAGATGAAATGTTTGAGGTATTAAAGGATGTGAGCAAGAAGAAAATGAGATCTGTAGAGATGGCATATTTTATGGCTACGATGTTTAATCCAGGCTTTAATGATGATGAAGTTTTGTATGCTATCAAGGGTATGGTTAATAGCGGAGAAATATTTGATTTTAGTGATATATATAATAATAAAAATATGGTTGTGGATAAACACTCTATTGGTGGTATAGCAGGTAAAGGGGTTACTCCAATTCTTGTTGCAATTCTTGCGAATTTTGGGCTTGTGGTACCTAATACATCTACTAGAGCGATTACTGCTCCTGCGGGGACAACAGATATACTCGAGACTGTAATGCCGGTGAGTTTTCACAGTGAGGAGATTTATAATTTAATTAAAAAGCAGGGTAGTTGTATGATTTGGGGAGGAGATCTTAATATAGCTCCAGCAGATGATATATTGATTCAGGTGGAGAAGGGGTTAAAGACCCAATGTTATCAGAAGTTTATAATCAGCATTATTGCTAAAAAATTGGCAATGGGTATCTCTCATATTATTATAGATTTACCTTATGGTCCTGATACAAAAATTGAAGAGCCAGAAGACATAGAATTAGTAAGTGATTCTTTTATAAAGTTTTTTGATAAAGTTGGAATTAATTGTGAAATATATAAGAGGAGAGTAAAAGGGCCTGACGGAAGAGGGATAGGTCCAAATTTGGAGATGCGAGATGTTTTGAGAGTTTTGGAGGATCATGAATATAAATCTACTGAATTAGAGCAAGAGGTAATAAAAATGGCTGGTAAATTATTGGAATTTACTGAAAAAGAAAAAGAGGGTTTTGGTGAAGAGATGGCTAAAGAAAGTATGGAAAGTGGGAAGGTTGCAGAAAAATTTTGGGAAATCGCTTTTGCTCAGGGGGCTGTAGAAAAGGTTTCTTCTGATGATTTAAGATTGGGTAAAGAAACTTATGACGTAGTCGCTACTAAATCAGGTAAGATTGAAAGGATTAATAATAAAGAGGTTGTTAATTTGGCTAGGGCACTAGGTACTCCCAGTATTAAGGAAGCTGGATTATATTTCAACAAATTTGTTGGAGATAAGGTTAAAAAAGGCGATGTGTTATTGTCATTCTATACAATCAATAATGAAAGGATGAGGGCTGCTAGAGATTTATATAATGAAGAAGAACTTTTTAAGTACGCTTAGATTTAATTATTTTTGAAATAACTATTACCACAACTATTGAAGCAATTAATATAATTATTGCCGGCAGTGCAAAAACAAGAGCCCTTCCAGCTGTGGAATCTTGTATTGTTTCTTGTAGGCTCTGATCTTTGCTTAATATTTCTTCTTCCTCTTTTTCGTAATTATCTACGAGAGTTTGTATGGTTTTGAGGTTTTGTAATTCTGGAACATCTGAATGATGTTTTGGTATGACAGTTATATTATACAGATCGAAAATTTGTTGATTTATTTCCCGAGAAGAATAGATCATTATCTTGGAAATCTTTTCTTTTGTATTTCCTTCTGTATACCATAAGACATGGTCTAAATCTCCACCTATATATTTTCGGTCAGTTTCTCCCCAAGTAGGATCTGCTGATAGCCAACCATAATTTGGGAGCCAGATTTGTACCCATTGATGCCCCGTTTCTGCCGCAAGATTGTTTTCTTGTTGATTTAAATGAGGGTCGTTTCCGTAACCCATTGCTGCTCGAGCTGGTATATTTTGAGCTCTTAAAATTGCTATCATTAGATCTGCATATTCCATACATACTGAAGGTTTTCCTCTAAGTGCACTTAAGGCTCCTAATCTTGGATTTTCTTGTGCTGCTTTTTCATGACTATAACTTAAATTTTCGATAACAAAGTAATAAACTTCATTGATAATATTCAGTATGCCACCGTCTTTATTCTCATTTTTTATTCTTTTAGCTAATTCTGTGATTTCAGGGTCGTTGCTTTCCCAATATTTGTCTGCTTGTGTATATCTTTCGAAATGCTCGAAATTTTCAACTTGAGAAAAATAATTATCGAAGTCAATTTCAGGTAAATCCTGTACTTCTTGACTAGATAATTTGATGTATCCCCGTATTTTAATATTTTTTTTGTCTATTTTATCCATATCGAAAACAGATATAATGTTTTCTTCATTATCTAGCCTAATATATGTTGGTTTAGGGTCTATGGATTTTATAAAAACCTGTTGATTGGTTTCTTGGAATTCTTTTGGTAGAGTCATTTCAAGTAAATTGGTTGAGAAAAAATTCGTAACTCCATCAAGATATTTAGATGTATTTCTCTGAGGGATTTCTTGATTAATTTCAAAATAATAGTATTGTTCAGTTCCTAGTTGAATCCATCCTGTATTATTTAATCTTTGCTCTTGAGAGAAATGATATTTTCTATATTTTTGTCCTTGTGTAGAATAAATACTTTCTGGTGAAATAAAGGATGGTTGTGGTGCATCGAGGGGTACATGGTATGTCATATTATATTGGTACGAGGTTTTTAGTCCAGTTGATGTGTCAATTTCTTCAAATCTTGTTTCTTCGTGTAGTCCGGGTAGATATAGATTTGAGATGTTTCCATTTTGATTTATAAAATCTTTTGATTTGTAACTAATATTCGCAGAAAAAGATTTTTGTTGTGATATATCATGTGGTAGGGTAATGCTGACAACAAGAGTATTGTTAGACTGTGTGACATCGTGATTTAAATTTCTACCTTGATTATCTTGTATATTTAGAGTGTTTTTTTTCAACTCTATTGCGTCTCTTGTAGCTTCGCTAGCTATAGCGGGTATAGTGATAGTTTGTTTTGTATTTGCGGGTATATAATAGTCGGGATTATTTGTGCTTATGTTTAGTTCTTTCTCAACTCTTACAGTGTTGTCTCGTATCTCTTCTAGGTAGATATCAAAGTTTGAACTTATATTAAAATCCTCAGCGTATGCACTATAGCTCCCAAAAGAAAAAAAAGAGATTGAGATAATTAATACCAAGAAAGTTTTTTTAATATATTTCTTAAAATTGGATCTCATATTGTTAATAATACAACAAAATTTCTGATAGTACACTAAGTTTTGAAAAAACCCTTTGTTATGGTACTATACTTCAATATTAATTGGATATTTGGTATTTAAATATGGATGTTACTAGATCTCATTCTCTTTCAGTAGGGCTTGTAGGGCTACCGAATTCTGGTAAATCTACACTTTTTAATGCTCTCACAAAAAATTTTGTTCCAGCTGAAAATTATCCATTTTGTACACTAGATAAAAATATTGGAGTGGTCGAAATTCAGGACGACAGGCTCAAGAGATTGGCCAATTTCTATAATTCAGAAAAAATTGTCTATGGAGGAATAAAATTTGTAGACATTGCTGGTTTAGTGCAAGGAGCTTCAAAGGGTGAAGGGTTGGGGAATAAATTTTTGAGCCATATTAGAGAGGTTGATGTGATACTTTATGTTTTGCGTGCTTTTAAGAATGAAAATATTTCACACATCTATAATAGGATAAACCCATTTGAAGATTTTGAGATAGTACAAAGTGAATTGATATTTAAAGACTTGGAGGTTGTTGAGAGGTTTTGTGATGAATCGAAGGAGAGGGACAAGTTTAAAAATATTATTCAAAATTTAAATAAAGGAATTCCAATCATAGAGATGGACCTTACCCAGGAAGAATTGAATTTGATAGCACCATTATCTTTATTAACTCAGAAAAAAAGAATGTTCGTATTAAATAAAAGGGAAGGGGAAGAAATAGAAAGAATAGTTAATTTTGATAAAGAAGATTTTGTTTTAGAAATGGATGTAAAATTAATTGGAGAATTGGACGAAATGAAAGAAGAAGAAAGGAAAAAATATCTAGGAATGATTTATCCCAGATTAACGTGGGTTAGAGATTTGATAGATATGTCTTGTAAAAGGTTGGGTTTGATAACTTTTTATACGGGTAATAGTAAAGAGTGTAATGCTTGGAGTATTGTTAAAGGCAGTAATGTGAAAGAGGCTGCTGGAGTTATTCATTCTGATTTTAGAGATAATTTTATTACAGCCGATGTTATAAATGTAGAGCAATTGATGGAAGTAGGGGGATGGATAAAAGCTAAAGAACAGGGTCTTGTAAAGAACTGTAACAAAGAGTATATTGTACAGGATGGAGATTATATTGTTGTATTAGCAAATGCTTGATATGGATAGTATTCAGATCACATTTTCTTTGTAATAGCCTAAAGATTTTAAAATTATAAAAAGTTTTTATTTCTACTTTTACCTCTCCTAAATTTTATTTTCGTAGCTTGTGAGTTTGATTTTGAATTAGGGGATTTTGATAATGAAGTTGAAGAAGAATCAGAAGAAGTCGAAGACATGAAATTCGTAGAAGAAGAGCAAGACAAAGATGACGAAGTATATGTTGAGGAGTCAGCGGAAGATGTGGATGTAGATGAATTAAAAGAGGAATATATGTCAGGTTGTGTCTCTAATACAGTGACTAATGAAGAATAGTTTTATGGTAAGCAGTTCTTCTTTTTGAAGAATTCTTCTTTTTTGTAAAAATTCTCTAGTACAGTTTCGGGGGATAAGGAGTAGTCTTCTTCTCCTGTGTATTCATTGTTTGTTAATCCATTTATGAATTCTGTTGTACATTGATATATTTCATTATGATATCCTCCTTCTAGGCAACAAAAAGCTTTTGTTTTTTGCTGAGTTTGTAATATGGTTTTGGCGAAGCTATAGTACCCCTTTTGAGTAAATTTTAAATCCAGAAGCATGTCTTTGTGGTATCCATCGAATCCTGCAGATATACCAATAATATCAGGCTGAAAGTTGTTTATTAATATATGTAAATGTTGTGCAATTTTTAACAAAATATCATCACCTGAACCTGGCATCAAAGGAAAGTTTACAACGTCTTCATCTTCCAAAAAGCCAGAGAAAGGATATGTGTTTTCTTGGTGTATTGAACAAAATAATAGGTTTTTTTCTTTCTTGAAAATTTCTTGTGTCCCGTTACCATGATGCCCATCTATATCTATTATACATACTCTTTTATTTTTGTTTAATAATCTTTGTGCAGCAATAGCAATGTTGTTGAAAAAACAAAATCCCTCTGATTTATTTTGACTAGCATGATGTCCTGGTGGCCTGGTGATTGCAAATGCTCCTTGGATGCTTGCTTTGACAGCTAGATCGACCGAAATACATGCAATTTCATATGTAGAAGGATT
Organism: Candidatus Dojkabacteria bacterium; assembly: GCA_003554185.1. Taxonomy (GTDB): domain Bacteria; phylum Patescibacteriota; class Dojkabacteria; order SC72; family T1SED10-24; genus T1SED10-24. Next base: position 56,961 of record PWFU01000029.1, on the reverse strand, counting down.
AGTGTTTACTTCTGCTATGTAATCACTATTTAGGAAAGCATCTTTCATTGCTTGAATATATTCTGGTGAGTATAGTTCCTTGAGGTGTTCTTCCCCTTCATTTTTTGTACCCGAATCTTGGAACTTTTTTTCAAAATCCTTGATTCTGTAAGCCCCTTCTATATGATTGCTTGTATTATGTTTCAGAGTTTCTTTATTAAATAATATTTTCATTTTTAATTCTGTTTCTCAAAAAATTTATATATCTTGTTTAACACAGATGTTTGTATATCGTAATGTCCTTCTCCTTCTATTATTTCTAGCTCAACATCCTTGCCTTTTTTTTCAAAGAAGTTTACATACTCATGTGATGCATCAAGATGTATAGGATCTTGTGTACCTTGAAAAATTTTGATATTGATCTCTTCTATTTTTTCAACCTCTTCTTGTGTTAGTTCCATGTTAGGGGTAGGGGCTAAAAGTGCGATTGAATTTACGAGGTCAGATTTTTTAACAGCAAAATTTATGCTGGATAGTCCTCCCATACTGAATCCAACCATATTTATATTGTCAGCTATATAATAGTTTTTGTCTAGCCAAGTTATAGTTTTTTGTATATCTTTTAGAGATTTTTCTCCTCCCCAGTTATTTCCATGTTCATTTGATGCTGCAAAAGCATAACCTCTTTGAACAAAGAATTCCCCATTTTCCCTTAAAACTTGCATATATTCATCTTCTTTATTCTGTACAATTGTTTGATTTTTTCCTGGGCTGTATATAATTAGCTGGGGTGGGTTTTTGGGGTCTATTTCTAATGGGTATGCATAATACATTTCTTGTCCTTCTAGGACTTCTACGTTTTCGAAATATGAAGCCCCTTCTTGGGCTGGTGTTTCTTGTATTTTTATGGTTTGTGTCTCTCGTAACTCCTCTTGAACCTTTTCTTTTTGTTGCATTTCCTCCTCATTGGTATAGAAATATGTGAGTAAAACAATGAGAGGAATTGCCATTAATACTCCGTATTTTATTGTTTTTCTAACTTTTTTCATACTATTAATGATTGAAGAATTATAAAAATTACATTTGCAGATAGTATTTTACACAATCGTTAAATATGGGACAATCCGCTCAGCCTTTGGTGTGGTGTGGTATCTAATAGATTAGATGATAGTTTCTGAAAATGAAAAAAGCAAAAAGTGATTTGTATGAGATGATGGTTGTACTAAAGTCTCTTCTTCCAGATGATGTAAGGAAAGCAGTACATAAGTCAATGGTTGATTTATGTAAGGATCTGGGGGGTGAAGTTGAGGATGTTGATGTTTGGGGTAAGAGGTATTTGACCTATAAAATCAAGTCTCATGACGAAGGATATTATATAGTATATACTCTCACGTTGCCTAAAGATAAGATTGCAGAGTTTAGGAGGCGTATGGATTTGAAGCAGGAAATTCTTAGATATCTTTTGGTTAAGGTTGAGGAGAATGATTTGGAAAGAAACAAAATAAAAAAGAAAGATATGGAAGTTAATATATAATTTGCTTTATCTTAATTTGGGTAGAGTAGAATTGGATTGTATTTAAATTTTAAAAGGTTTTTTTATATGTCAAGATCTTTGAATAAAGTATTATTAATAGGGAATCTTACTAGAGATCCCGAAATTCGTTATACAGCTAACGGAGTTCCTGTGGCTTCTTTCGGATTGGCTACTAATCGATCTTGGAAAGATAATAATGGTGAAATTCAGGAAGCGGTTGAATTTCATAACATTGTTGCTTGGAGAAAGATGGCAGAGATTTGCCAGCAAATATTAGCTAAAGGTATGATGGTGTACATTGAGGGTTCTTTGAATACGAGAACCTGGGAAGATGAAAGCGGTAAAACGAATTATAAAACTGAGATTAGGGTTTCTGAGATGAAACTACTTGACTCGAAAGGGAAACAGGGAGCTGGTTTTGATGAATCTAAGTCCCAAGAGAGTTCGGAAGAACAAGGAGAAAGCAATTCTTCATCTGACGAGTCTAAAAATACAGGGGAAGATTCTGCTGGCGCTTCAGAAGGTTCAGAAGATAATTCTTCTGAGGAGGGGTTGGAAGATGATTTGCCTTTTTAATTTAGTTTGTGTATTAAATTTATTAGTTAGAAAATTATGACAGAAGTAAAAAACAGTCCCAGCTTGGATGATGTCTTTGATGAGAGTAAAGTTACGGGTTCCAATGAAGATAGTGCAGAACAGGGAGGCCGTAGTCATGGTAGAGGGGGAAAACGTAAAAAGGTTGTTTTGAATCTAAAATGTCCCCTTTGTGAGGCAGGAATTAAAACTGTGAATTATAAAGATGTTTATCAGCTAAAAAAGTTTACTTCTGTTAGGGGGAAAATTATACATCCGGAAAAGTCTGGGGCTTGTAGAAAACATCAGAGGCAAATAACGAAAGCTATTAAGAGGGCAAGATATATTGCTCTCTTGCCTTATGTTCACATAGAGGGTTAGATCTTTGGAATTCTGTTTAAAGGAGGACTCTGTCCTCCTTTTCTTTTTTTTGTCATAGTGTTAAGATTGTGAAAGATTATTTTAGACGTTTATCTATTTGTGTCGAAGTTACCTTTGCTTTCACAAAATGCTTACCTCTCAGTTTTTATATCCCAAAAATATATATATGCTCATCTAGCGTATACATACTACGATACTAATAGCTCATATATATTGAAAGATATTAGTAGATTACCTATTAGCACGAGAAATATTAACCTGAATGAATTTTGGTTAGACTATTTTACGAATTTAGAAAATAAATGGGGTTGGGAAATCTTGAGTGCCAAAAAAGTTTCCAGTGACAAATTTGCTAATCATTTAAAATCATTTGAAGATGAGGGAGTTGGTTTAAGGGGATGTTCTTTTAAAATTTCTAGAGACAATACCAATAGTAAAGAGTGGATTGATTCTTTAAGAGAATTTTCTCTTGATTTGAAGGTGTCTACTGTGAATAAACTTTCAGAGAAGAAGATTTTTGGTGAAATAGCCTATCGCTTAGGTTATCAAGATTGTATTTTTTTGAATTTAAGTGTTCAGAGTCTAAAGATGTATCGTTTTGAAGAAAATGAAAGTGTTAGTAGGGGAATAGGTAAAGTTGGGAGTGATGTGTATGATGTTTCAGAAGCTATATATAAGTGGAAAGATGAAGAGAAAATTATGGAAGTGGTGAAAGGTGAGAAGTATTTGGCTTTTCTAAAACAGTATTTAAATGAGAATTTTCGGTATAATATTTGGGCAAATTTTTTAAGCAAACCAACCCTTTATACTCAATCAGCGACATTTAAAGACTTTGTAAGGGCATATTTAACTTTACAATTATTATCTATCTCTCAAATTCAAAATCAGATTTGTTCAGATTTCGGTCTTAAAAAACCAAAGAATTTGATTTGTTTGACCGGAGAAATTATAGGTATCCCCGAGTTTAGAGATCTTCTGGTATCAATAATTGATGGTTTTGAAATACAAGGTAATTTTGACTTTTATGTTGATTATGAGAGCTTGATTTACACTTTTGGGAGTAGTTTTTCCAAAGGTAAGAATGCAGAAGATGTAATATTTACAAAAGATAATTTCCTTCCTAATTTTACAAAAGTTTTTATACCTGAGTTAGAGATAAAAAAGGGGCGTAGGAAACTTGTTTTTGAAGGTTTATTAAAAGAATTAGATAAAGAATCAGGGTTGAATATAAATGTGATGTCTTCTGAGTTCACGGATATTAAGATAGACAAAGCATATAATTCTATCTTTGAAGGTCGTTTATCCAAGAGTGCTTTTATAGAACACTATTCAAAAGATATAGCGTTTGAGTGTTTTGCTGAAGGTATTACTTGGGAAAGAGTTGTTTTTGACTGTCGATTTAAACCTGTGATGTATGGTCCAGGTCCGAGAGAAAACGAAAATAAATTCAAATCTTGGTTTACTGATGAATTTAATTAGTAAAAGTGTAAAATATATAAGCGGGGAAGAGGTTTTGATACCCTTCGAAGGTAGGGCAAGTTGCCATATAAAGGAAGGGAATAGCTTTAAGATGGGAGAGGAGTTGTTTAATATAGAAAAGAGGAAAATAGTTGAAACATATTCTTTATCAAAAGAATTAGAAATTAAAGAAGAAAAATCAAAAGATTATGTTTGTAGGATAGAGGGTGAATACATTACCAAGGGCGAAGTTATTGCTGAGAAGTTGGTTTCGGGAGGGCTATTTTCCAAACGTGTTTTTTCTAAATCTGAGGGGATTGTAGACTTCTCTCGAATAGATACAGGATATGTAGATATTTTGGCAGAAACTGAGGTTGAAGTATTTAAACCTAAGTTTTCGGGAAATGTTGTAGACATAAATTTGGGGAGAGGTATGACGGTATTAAGCGATGTTTGTATAATTCCTCTATTTGCTGTTAGCAGTTTTAACAAAAAGAAATACCTAACATCTGCTGAAGTTGTTTTTGGTGAATTTGAGGTCCTAGGTGATGCTGAATCTATCCCATCTACGAAGAATTTAAAAGATTCTTATGAAGATAAAATAGTTTTTGCTGGCAGATTTCTATATCCTGAAATAATATCTGAATTGTTTTCTAGAGGTGCGAAATTCGTATTAGTAGGTTCAATGTACTATATGCACTTTACTGATTTAAAACTTCCGGCTGGCTTATTAACAGGTTATGGTAATATATGTTTTGATGAGATTTTGTTTGATGTGTTTCAGAAATTAGAGGGTAATCAGGTCTGTATAGATTTTAATTCCAATTCAATGAAAATTTTGGTTGGTTTAAATAACAAATTCTCTGAATTAATTAAGCAAAATTACTTTAAAAAACTGGAGGTAGGTGATATAGTGAAATCCTTAGAGATAGAATCTTTTGGAATGGTTGGAAAAGTGATCTCTTTTGAAAATGGTAAAGAACAAGCGAAGGTGGCAATGCAAAATGGCTCAACCTTATTAATAAGTGTCGATAATTTGGAGATATGTCAAGAAGACTTTTCTATCTTAGGTTTTGGAATTTACTAAAATATGAAATTTGAGATATAAATTATTTGCTAATATAATTAGTTTACAATGAAGAAGGATATAGATTACAGTACATTGTCTTCAAAAGACCATAAGGAAAGTAAGTTTTTTCGATATGTGGGTGTTGTTTTGCTGATATTTTGTCTCTCTGTGTTGAGTTTTGTTGGAGGAAGAATTTTTGAACAATATGAGGGTGATTCTGTTAGAGGCCCTCTGGACGCTATTAGTGGTTTTAGACGGAGTGCAGAAGTGAAAGAAGGGTTTAATGAAGATCTGTTTTGGTCTGTTTGGAATACCATAGAGAACAAATATGTTGATGAAGAAGCTGTTGACGAAGAAAAGATGTTCTATGGTGCTGTGAAAGGAGTTGTTTCTTCTTTAGAGGATCCGGGCACTGTTTTTTTAGATCCCGAAGAATCAGAGCTGTTTGAGAAACAGAGTAGGGGAGAGTATTTTGAAGGTATTGGAGCCGAATTAGGTTATAGTGAAGGTTCGATCATTGTTATTGCACCAATTGCAGGCTCACCAGCTAAGGAAGCGGGTGTTCAAGCGAGAGATACTATTGTAAAAGTGGATGACGTACGAATTAAACAGTCCCATTCGATATATGAAGTTGTGGATAAAATAAGGGGGGAGGCGGGCACAGAGGTGATTTTAACGGTTATGAGAGAAGGGGAAAGTGAACTCAGAGATATTGAAATTACTCGAGGTGAAATTACCGTGCCTAGTATGGAATTAGTTAAAGATGATGATTCGGGTATTCATATTCTTGATGTATCTCGCTTCACTGAAAGTAATATACAAGTATGGAATTCTGTTTGGGATTCAACAATTGAAGAGTTTTTAGAAACAGGTAAAAACGAATTAATTATTGATTTGAGAGGAAACCCTGGTGGTTTTTTTGATAGTGGTGTTTATGCTGCAGAAGAATTTTTACCAAGAGAAACTGTAATTGCAAAGCAAGAAGATCGGCAAAGTAATGTGAAAGAATATACTGTAACACGCGAAGGTAATTTGCTTGATACAGAAGTTGTGGTGTTGGTAGATCGGGGTTCTGCTTCTGCATCAGAAATTTTTGCTGGGGCTTTGCAACAAAATGAGAGGGCAATAATTGTTGGTGAAAGTACTTATGGTAAAGGTACGGCACAAGATATGATAGATTTTAGAGATGGTAGTAGTTTACATCTAACAGTTATTAAGTGGCTTTTGCCTGATGGTTCTTGGCTTAAAAGTGATAATGTAATAGAACCGGATAAAGAAGTTGAATTTACACAAGAAGACTTCAAGGAAGGGGATGATCCGCAATTAGAGAAAGCTCTTGATTTGCTTAGAGATTGATTTTATACTAAGAAAGTAAGTTTTAAATAGGAGTTTTATGTCTGAAAAAAAACAGAAAGAGTCTAACAAAAAATCTAATGTAGAAAAGGAGGGTAAGGATTCTAAATTTGTTCAATATGGGTGTGAAGTTAGAAACAAAAAAGGTGAGAAAGTAGGAGAAGTCGAAGATAGTGTACCTGCTGGAGGCCCTGAGAAATCTAATGCAAATGAAAAGAAATTGGATTATGAAGATCCACGATGTAAGAATACCAGACCTCGTTTTTTTCTTTATCTTGTTTTAGTACTCATTTTATTAACCTTGGGTGGAATTTTGACTTTATTGCTTATAGATCATGGAGTATTAAAGGAAGATCTTCTAAAAGATATCCATGTTGTTTCGGATTTACAGGACGTTGAAGATCGAAGAAGAATCATAGTTGAATCTGAAGAAAGTGCAATTATTGATGTTGTTGAAAATTCAAAAGATGCTGTTGTTAGTATAGCTGTTTCTCAAATAGACTTTGATCCAGATGAAGGTATTAGAGATAGGATGGCTAATGTAGGTTCAGGATTTATTGTTGATTCTAGTGGGATAATTATTACGAATCAGCATGTAGTATCTGGTACTGGAGATGAGTATAAAGTGATTGCAGAGGACGGAGAAGAATACGAGATAGAGGAAATTCTTAGGGATCACACAAATGATATAGCTTTATTAAATGTTGATGCAGATGATTTACCTAAGTTAACTATGGGAGATTCTGATGATCTAGTAAGAGGACAGCTGGCAATAGCTATAGGGACCCCTTTAGGTGAATATGCTGGGAGTGTTACACAGGGGGTGATAAGTGGTTTAGAGCGTTCTGTAACTGCGAGAGAGCAAGGTTTTTGGGGTATGGCTAAAACTTATGAAGATGTTATTCAAACAGATGCTGCAGTAAATCCAGGTAATTCTGGTGGTCCACTCTTGGATTCCAAAGGTGATGTGATTGGTGTGAATTTCGCGACTACACAGGGTGCTGAGAACATTTCTTTTGCATTACCGATAAATAGTGTTCGAGATAGAGTTGATGAGTACAGAACATATGGGAAATTTATTCGTCCGTATCTAGGTATAGAATATCAAATGATCTCTGAGTTTGAAGCTATGTATTATGACGATTTACCTGCTGGAGCTCTAATAAGAAGGGTGGAGTCGGATAGTCCAGCAGACAAGGCGGGTCTAGAGCGTCTTGATATTATTACAAAAGTTGACGGTGAAGAGGTAGGAAGGTCTTTTGCAGACGTAATTCAGCGAAAAGAAGTAGGGCAAGAAATCGAAATGGAGGTTTGGCGTGATGGTGAAGAGAAGAATTTGACTGCAACCTTGGAAGAAATGGACTAGCCTAAAATCAAAAATCTCTCTTTGTTTGCTTGATCTTTTTGAATATTATGTGGATATGCTTGTATCTTTTCTTTTAGCTTTTTAATATTTTTTTTGTCTATCTCGAAGAATCCTTTGTATAAGTTCAGATTTTTTCTTTCTATATCATCTAACAATCTAATGTAATAGTTAGTTCCCTCATCGTGTCCTCCGTCTAGCGCTTGTTTGGGCTCATATTGTTTAACAGATTTTTCTAGGTTTGGTATTTCTTGAGTGGGAATATATGGTAAGTTAGCAATAATAACTGTTGGTTTATCAGTTTCTATGTCAAAATCTAGGAGATTTGCTTGAATTAAATTTACCCTTGCATTATTAAGTGCAACATTCTTTTTGGCTATTTCTAGAGCTTTAGGGTTGATGTCTGTCGCTATAATCTCTTTCTTTAGAGCTTTACTCATTGCAATGGCTATACATCCACTTCCAGTTCCGATTTCAATAATTTGAAAATTAAAACTTAGATTTTTAATTTCCGATACAGCTATATTGACTAGTTCAGCAGTCTCCCATCTTGGGATGAGGACGTCGTTGTTTAAACATATCTTATGATTTAAAAATTGAATATACCCCCAAATATATTCCCATGGTTCGTCTTTGGAAATTCTACTAATTATTTCATTAACCTTTTGTTCATCTCCTTCACAATATTCCAGTATTTCCTTCGCAATAGGTAAGGGAGTAGGGTGTTTAATTTTTCTAGAGATTTCTATAATTAAAGGATGATTCATGTGTTTTTTTCTAATTCTTCGATTTGCAAATTTCGCATTTTTGTATGAAATTCATCCAGCATTCCATCTAATTTCCCATCTAATATCTCCTCAAGGTTATACCAGGATTGTTTTGTTCTGTGATCAGTAATTCTAGTTTGAGGATAGTTGTATGTTCTGATTTTCTCAGCTCTCATAGCTGAACCAATTTGAGCTAGCCTGAGAGATGATCTCTTTTCTCGTTCTTTTTCTTTTTCTTGTTCGTAGAGTTTTGATTTTAAAATGTTCATAGCCTTCTCTTTGTTTTGTTGCTGAAACTTAGTTTCCTGACAACTAACTACTATGTTTGTGGGTAGATGGGTTATTCTAACTGCAGAATCTATTTTGTTGACCGATTGACCACCAGCTCCGGATGATCTCATGACATCTACTTTGATATCCTCAGGTCTTATATTTATATCCACATCTTTTACTTCTGGTAATACTGCCACTGAAACGGTTGAAGTGTGTATTCGACCTGAAGATTCGGTACTTGGTATCCTTTGTACTCTATGAACACCACTCTCATACTTTAATTTTTTAAAAACGTCTTTTCCTATAATTCTTGCAATTATTTCTTTAGATCCACCTTCGCTATTAGGTGTAGAATCTATAATTTCTATATCCCATTTTTTCGTGGAAGCGTATTGAGAATACATTCTGAATAGATCATCTACAAAAAGAGAAGCTTCGTCGCCACCCGCTCCTGCTCTAATTTCCATAATTATTGACCGTTGGTCGTCTGGATCTGACAAAATATCTGAGTAAAGATCGCTTTTAAGTTCTTTTTCTAGTTCTTGTATTTGGTTTTCTAAAGATAGCTTTTCTTCTTGAGCGATCTTAGTATATTCATAATCATCCTTGCTATTTAAAACTTCTAATGTTTGTTGATGAGCATCTATTTTATTATGGAGCTCTGATACTTTTTTGAAAATTCTGTCTTTTTTTTCTAAATCAGCGGATAATTTTCCAATATCTTTCTTTGTTTCTCCAGAGGTTTGTTTAATAATTTCTGCCTCTAAATCTTCTTTTTCTTTTTGTATTTTCTTAAGATTGTATTTTTTCTTAAGTTCTTCAAAATTCATAAAATCAAAGGAAAAATGTAACTGAGCAATGCTAAGATGAACTATCTATTTTTTTTCTATAGAAGAAAGCATGTCTTTTAGAGTGAGAGGTTCCTTTTCTTTACTAGTAGTTTTCTTTTTCTTTTTCTTAGCTTCCATTTTAGACTTTTTGGAACTGAAAGAAGGCTTTGCTTTATTCTGTCGTTCTTTAAATTTTGCTACCAAGTTCTCTGTATCTACAATCCTTTCTACTCCCGTGTAAAAAGGGTGACAATTTGAACAGATCTCGGTTGATATACTTTCAACGGTAGATCCCACGACGTGTTCTGTAGAACAAGATGAACATACAGTTTTTACTTGTTTGTAATATTGTGGATGGATATCATTTTTCATAACGCCCTGATTATATGTTTTACTTTATTTATAGTCAAGCTTTGTTTATATTGAAGGTGTTTTTTTTAACGATGTTTTTTTTCTTTCTCTTTGCAGAATTTCAAGAGATTGAAAATACAAAAACTAATTTAAATGATATTTATGAAATAGAGGAAGGGGAGGTAAATTACATCCAGATCCCTGCGATTTTATTGGAATCTACCTTATGTGAAAAAAATGGTAAAGATTGTTTAGAGGATGGTGTTTGGTTAAAATATTTTGATTTGTATAAAAAGAATTTTTTGTTCACTGGACATAATTTCCATTTATATCCGCTTAGGGCAGGTGTGTTTTATAACCTAGAAGATGTTGAAACTGGAGATCATGTATACGTTTATTTTGATTCTAAAATCTTTGTATTTGAAATTTATGATTTTTTTGTAACGAATAGGTATAATACTGGTATTGAAGATTTTAATCATCAAGAAAAAACCTTAAGAATATATACATGTTATCCTCCTTGGGGGAATAGGGATAGGTTTGTTGTAGAAGGTAGATATGTGAATTTATTTTAGTTTTTTTGTGTAGAAGGTATGTACCTAGATATGTTATCATAAGGGGTAGATAATTTGATTTTTTTGTTTATGAAAATAGAAAGCTTGGGGTATTTATCTTTTTTACTATCTTTTGATCATTTGAATATGTTGACGGACCCTTTATCTTTGGAAGATATTGGTCTTAAAGTTCCTAAGAAAAAAACCGACGCTGTTATATACTCTAAAAATTTGGATGAGAAAAGTATGGAAAAGGCCGAGAGCTTGTTTACACCTTCTCGGAAGGACCGAGTGTTACATATTAAGGCTCCTGGAGAGTATGAACTGGGAGGCTTAATGATTAGAAGGGGTATAGATTCCAACGTTTATATTTTAGATGAAGATGATCTAAGAATATTATACATCGGATATATTTCCAAAGAGGTGAAAGTTGATGATTTTAAAAATTTAGGAGATGTTGATGTTCTGATTATTCCAGTAGGAGATGGTGCAAATTTCCCAGAATTTGGTGATGTGGTTAAGATTGTAAATAAGGTGGATCCGCTTGTTTTAATTCCTTCTGGGTATAAAACGGATGATATGAAAGCAGGGGGCGATTTAAAAACTGTTCAGGAGTTTCTCAAACAGGCAGGTTATACTAATGTGAGATACGAAAAAAGTATTAATGTCTCTGGGGGAGTAGATAAGGAGGTTAGAAATATGGATGTAGTAATATTAGAGTAGTTTTTAAATTGTTAAAATTGCTAAATGGAAAAAACTCCACCGAAAAACATAGAGGCTGAGCAATCAGTTTTAGGATCGATGCTTTTGGATAAGGAGGCTATTATAAATGTGTCTCCTGTTTTAAGGGCTGAATATTTTTATGATCCCAAGCATGCAATTATTTATCAAGTAATTATGGAGTTGTTTGAATCCGGGATGCCTGTTGACTTGGTGACAATGTCTAATCTTCTTAAGAAGAAGAAAAACTTAACTAAAATTGGAGGGAGGAAATACTTATCAGATTTGTTGTCTTTTGTACCTACTTCTGCACATGCTGAGGAGTATGCCAAAATAGTTAAAGACGCTTATGTAAGGAGGTCTCTGATATCTGCATCTGCTGAAATTACGGAATTGAGTTTTAATGAAGACTTAGGTTTGGATGCGGTGTTAGATAATTCTGAGAGAATTTTGTTTAATATTGCTCAACAAGGTGTTAGTAGCAATTTTATTCATATCAAAGATTTACTCAAAAATGCATATGAAAGAGCAGAGAGAGCGGATAGAGATGAGGCATTTTTGGGGACATCCTCGGGCTTTAAGGATCTTGATGCTTTGTTGGGTGGTTTTCAAAAATCTGATCTTATAGTTCTTGCTGCAAGACCTTCTGTGGGGAAAACTGCTTTGGCTTTGGATTTTTTAAGAACAGCTGCTATTACAGAGAAGAAGAAAGTAGTATTATTTTCTTTAGAGATGTCAAGTACTCAACTGGTTGATAGGTTACTTGGAATGCAAGCAATGGTTCCATTTTGGGATATACGTACTGGTAAAATGAATGATGAAAAATTTGTTAAGTTAGCTGATGCAATGGGGCAACTTGCTGATGCAGAAATGTTTATAGATGATAAACCAGGGCAATCAATTATAGAAATACGCACAAAGGCTAGAAGAATGATGCTCGAACACGGAGTAGATTTAATTATTGTAGATTATTTACAATTAATGCAAGGTTTAAATAAAGAGAATAGGGTTTTGGAAGTTCAAGAGATATCTCAGGGATTAAAGAATATAGCTAGAGAGTTGGAAGTGCCAGTGATCGCGCTTTCTCAGCTTTCTCGTGCTATAGAACAGAGAAATACCAGACGCCCTCAACTCTCTGATTTAAGAGAATCTGGTTCTATAGAACAAGATGCGGATGTTGTTATGTTTATTGATCGTGAAGAAACTTATAACCCCGATACAGAGAAGAAAGGAATAGGGGAGTTAATAGTTGCAAAACACAGAAATGGTCCTACTGGAGTAGTAGAATTGGCCTTTGTAAAAGAAATTGCTAGTTTTAGAAATTTACACAAAGGTAAAGAAGAATCTTAGTTACTTTGTGATTCTCGTTTTTTCATTTATAATTGTACTATAGAGGTCAAGTGGTGGAATTGGCAGACACGCGGGACTCAAAATCCCGTGCTATTTAGGTAGCGTGAGGGTTCGAGTCCCTCCTTGACCATTTTTAAGATGATTGGGGGCTTTTATCTATGGAAGAATTTATCTTAGATTTCGTGAATTTTGTAGGTAATTTAGATTTTTCCCTCATAGTGAGAGTGTTCTTCGCGCTTTTTGCTGTCTTTTGGGTGTTTATTGTTGTTTGGGTTTGGTTTGATGCTACAGATCGATCTAATAAAATTGTTTTTAGAGTATTTAGCGTGCTCTTGGTCTTATGTCTCAATATTCTTGGGTTGATAGTATATTTCTTAATAAGACCTGAGCAGTCTTATGAAGAACGTTATTGGCAAGAACTTGAAAAAAAGTATTTAGAATTTGAAACATATGGTTTAATTAATTGTGCAGATTGTAACTTTTCTTTGGAACCCAATTTTATATATTGTCCCAGTTGTGGGAAGGATCTCAGGGCTCAATGTAGTAAATGTGGTGAGTTTATAGAAAAGTATTGGAAATTTTGCGCTTATTGTGGCTTTGTTCGGGATTCAGATGAAATTGAACTTGAAGTTAATCAAAGGTATGAAGATATAAAAGAGGGGGAAAAATCTCAACCTATGAGAGAAGTTTTTAAACGTGTGTGCTCTATTGGAGAGAATTCGACGAGTTGTATACAAAAGGCTAAGAGATTTTTACAGGAAGGAGACAATGTTATAGAGAAGGAAAAAATGTCGGACGAAAAAAGTGAGAAAAAGAAAGTTTCAAGTAAACAACGTGGTAGAAAGAGTGCTTCTACAAGTAGAAAAAAATCAACAAAAAAGCAAGGTAAGTAGTTATGGAAGATATAATAAATATTATTGCTAGTATAGGCTTTTTCCCACTATTTTTGTTTGGGTTGTTGGTGAGTCTTTTTCTTTTTTGGTATGAATCGCATACTCATAAAGATAGAAACTCAATCTTTGATATGTGGCTTCTGACAGTTGTATTTTCAATGTTATGGGCGAGGATATCTTTTATTATAGTTAATTGGCATCTTTTTAGTGGTTTAGTGTGGTCTATTGTACCTTATGAGCGTTATGGTGATGAGATTTTTCTGTTTAGATTACTCCCGTGGCGCTTTTTTGATATTTTTGATGGTGGTTTTCTCTTTACAAGTGTTTTTACAGCTTATCTGATATTTGCTTTTGTATATAGTATTTATTTTAAAAAATGGAAATGGCGTGAGATGTTTTTTCCTGTTATTATTTCTGCACAAGCCTTTCTTTGTATTACTTTGATAGTTTATGGTGCTTTAATGAGATTTCCTGAGGTTCTTTACGGTGGTTTAGTTGTGGCTTTAATAATTGTAGTTTTCTTGGGAATTATTTGGCTTTTAAGAACAATTTTTCAGAAAAGAGAAGATTACAATGTAGATCTATTAAATGGCGTAGTGCATCTCTTGACTATTATTTTTGTCTTTGTTTCTTTTGCTATAATAACGCGGCTGTTTTTATTACATGAAATAACTCTTATAGATCAAATAAATCTTGTATTAATGAATATTGCTGGTGTAGTAATGACTATCTATTTTATTTTTGTAGAGAAGAAGCCAGGGGATAGTCAAAAGAGTGTTTTAATGAACAAAGGAAAATCTGTAACAATTAATATCAATAAGCCTCTCAAAGTTAAGAATGGAGATGATTAAAAAATTCTTCAAATGTTATTTTTTTGTAGTCGTTTTTTTTACGATTGTTCATTTATTCATTTCATTTACTATGACTGACTTGTGTGAGATAAATACCGGTGTGGCTTTTGGTTTGTTTACTGGGTTGAATCAGGTATATTTGGCTTTATTCCAGGTTTTGTTATTGTTTGTTATGGTGTTTTTTTTGTTGAGAGTTTTTTATATACTACGTAATTCTTGGGGTTTGGTGGGGGCTTTTTTTGTCGCGTCTTTAGGAAATATAACAGATAGGTTTTTTTTAGGAGGGGTTTGTGACTATATTTCTATTTTTAATTTACCTGTTTTTAACCTTAATGATATTTTTATATTAACCTCATTATGTTTAATTTTTTTATTCATTTTTTATGAAGAAACATATTGTTCAGAGAGAAAATGAGGGTATAAGGGTTGATAAGTTTGTTACAATGCTGCTTCAACAAGAATATGGTTTTGAAGAGATCCCCCGAGCTTTTGTCTCTGGCGTGGTGAAGGATTTTGTATTAATTAATAACAGTAGAGCAAAGCACTCCTATAGATTGAAATTGAATGATGAAGTATCTATAGATTTAGATTTGTTGAGTAAAAAATACGGGCAAGAATTAGAGAGGTCTAACAATGAAAACAAGATTGTACCTCAAGAGGGACGGTTCGAGATAATTTTTGAAGATAGAGATTATCTTGTTTTAAAAAAGGCAAAAGGTCTTGTTGTACATCCTGGTATAAAAAACGAAAAAAATACATTAGCTAATTACGTTTTGGATTATTTGCAGAGAAAAGGTGAGTATGATAAAGAATTGAAACGTGCTGGTATTGTGCATAGGTTGGATAAAGGGGTAGGGGGGATAATCGTTTTTGCGAAGAATAGGAAGGTACAGAGACATTTGGCTGAACAATTTGAGAACCATAAAGTATTGAAAATATACTATGCAGAGGTAGAACCTTGTTTGAGTGGCATTTTTAAGCATTTTTATTCTTATAAATTAGTTCATGAAATCATTGAAGATTATCGCTTGAGTAAAGGAGTGAAGTTGGATAATTGGAAGGTATTGGAAGGCAGTATGAAAAGAGATGAGAAAGATAGAAAGAGGTATGTTTTTTTACCTAATACTTCTGAAGAAAATCTGAGATATGCAAAATCCTACATCTTACCATTGTCTTACGATAAACTATTTGTTTTAATAGAAACGGGTAGAATGCATCAAGTGAGGGCTACGTTAAAAAGCCTTGGATGTGTTCTTAAAGGGGATCGTCTTTATGGTGCTAAGGCAAAGGATTCCAGTAATATTGCTTTGGATTCTGTAGTTTTGGGTTTCGAAGACTTGTCTGGGGAAAAGAGAATATTTAATATTTTGGGTGATTTTATTGATGAATAAAAGGCAGTCTGTGAAATATAATTTGAACAAAGCTCGTAAACAAAACAGGGCTTTTAGTAAGCGCAAATCCAAGAGAGTGGGTGAGAAGATGGTAAATAAAATTGGGATTAAAAGATATCTGCGATATGTTTTTCTAATTGTTCTCGTTTTACTGTTTTTAATCTGGGTAGGGAATATATATATATATATCAACGTTGGAATTCACTGATGTTGTGCAAGAATCTTCTGAGGTTTTTGAAGTTTCTGAACCAGATGAAGTTAGAAAAACCTTATTAATCTATGAAGATGTGTCTGCAGAAGATACTACGAATTTGTTTATTTTGCTAGTTATATATAATACTGATATTTCCGAGTTACTTATTTACTATTTCCCTCAAGATCTTTATATACAAGATGATTTTGGAGAGATATATGTTTCTATTGGTAATCTGACGTATGCGGGAAATACTTTTATGTACGGCAGCGAACACGCTTACGTTTTAGATCAAATTAGTACTCAAACAGCTTTAGATTTTGATAGCTATGTATGGATTAAACCTGATTTAGCTAAATTATTTTTTAGCTCAGAAACTGGTTGGGGGAGGGAAAAGGATGAGGTTTTAAGCATTTTTTCTGGTTTTACACTTCCAAGGTTAGTGAACACTTATTATCAAGCGGATATAGTTTCTGCCTCATTATATTCGAATTTGAGTTTTATGGATATATATAGATATTTTAATAAAATTGATAGTGTAATTTCCTCAGACAGGCACGAATTTATTGATCTTGGACAGGAGGATTTTACTAGAAAAGAACAATTGGATGCTAGAGGTGAAGTAGATGTGTTAAATTTGGAAAAATTTGATAATTCCATACAACAAAATTATGGAGTAATTAGTAGCCGAGATTTAGCCAGAGAGCAAGTAAAGGTCGAAGTATATAATGCGACGGAAGTACCTCTTTATGCTCGTAAAATGGCTCGGAGAATAAATAACCTGGGGTGTAACATTGTTAGATATGAGAACACATCCTATGAATATGAAAAAGATTATATATATATTCCTAACAGGGAAGAATATAGTGTTGCTCTTGGAAAGGTCAAGCAGGTTATTGAAGATCCTGTGATAAAGGAAAAGCGTCCTGATTTCTTAACTACAGCAGATATAGTTGTTGTATTAGGAGAGGAGTAAAATAGAAATCTTTATACTCTAGGATAGTGCAGTTTAGTTTGATTTGAGTTAGAATTGTTCTAATGTTGGAAACTTTATACTTAATCATAATAGTCGCGGTAATAACCCTAGTGTTCATATTTATTCTTTTGGTGTGGATTTTGGCTAGACGTAAGAAGACACCAGAGGAAATTTTTGAGTACGTTAGAGACCCTGTTTTCATGAAGATTTTTGTACCTCGAGATAACGACACTACTCCACTAGCAGCTGAGCAGATGTTTGCTTCTTTGCATGGTATATTGAGAGATCGCGAAAGGGCAGAAGATTTACTTAGTTTCGAGATTGTTTCCTCAGGTGAAGAAGGGATAAGGTTTTTTATTGTTGCTCCTCAGAATATTTCTAACTTTGTAGAGGGGCAGGTTTATGCTCAATATCCAAATGCTGAGATAGAATATGTTTCTGATTATGCTACTTGTAAGAGAGATGTGCCAGATAAATCTATTAAAACATATGTAAATGTGGGTGAGATTGAACTTGAGAAGGGGTATATCTTTCCTATTAGAACGTTCCGTAACTTTGACGTAGATCCTCTGGCTGCAATCACTTCTGCTATTTCAGATTTGAAAATGGGTGAAGATGCTTGGATTCAAATCGTTATACGTCCTGTTGCTAATGGTTGGCAGGAGGAATCCAAGAGATATATAGAAGCTATAAGAGAGGGGAGGGATCCTTTAGGGGAATCTTTTTGGAGCAAAGTAGGTAAAATTTTCTCTCCTTCACGTTCTTCTGATGATAAGTCTTTTGGTACTAAAGAGGTGGTTAAATTGGCTCCTGGACAAGAAGCTGAGCTGTCTGAAATAGAAGGTAAAATGTTTAAGTTAGGTTTTGAAGTGAATATAAGAATAATATCTAAGGCCAGAGACGAGTTGAGATCAGAACAAATATTAAGGGATGTTGTAGCTAGCTTTAAACAATTTACAACTGCTCATCTTAACAGTTTCAGACAAATTGAAGAAGTGGATGATCCTCATAATTTGTATAATAAATATGTATATAGGTGGCTAGATAGTCAGCCGGATGATATTTTGGGAGTGGAAGAATTGGCGTCTGTTTTTCATTTACCAAATATTACGGTGGAGACTCCTAACATAAATTGGAGTAGAGCAAAGAAAGCAGAACCTCCTATGAACTTGCCTCTTGCAGGTGCAAAAGATGTGAATGTGTTTGCTCGGACTGACTATCGCAATGAAAAAATGGAATTTGGTATTAAAAGACAAGATAGATCTAAACATTTCTATTTATTAGGAAAGACGGGAGTAGGTAAGAGTACTGTTTTTAAAAATATGATTTTGTCAGATATTTTATCTGGGGATGGGGTCTGTTATGTGGACCCACATGGACAAGATGTTGAGGAGTTGCTAGATTATATACCCTCTCATCGTCTTGAGGATGTAGTGTATTTCAATCCTTCCGACATTGAGAATCCCATTGGTTTTAATATGCTTGAACTGAGAGATCCGAGTCAGCGAGATCTTGTTGCGGATGGTGTTGTAGAGGTGTTCAAAAAGCAATTTGGAGACTCCTGGGGTCCTAGGTTACAGTATATTATGCAGAATGCTATAGCGACTTGTTTGGAGGCTCAAGGAACGACTTTGTTGGGTGTTTTGAGGATTCTAACGGATGACAATTACCGTACTTTTATACTAAAGCATGTAGATGATCCTATACTGAGAAAATTTTGGGAAGAAGAATTTGCTTCAATGTCTTCCAATTCTAGGTTAAAGACAGAAGCTATTGCTCCTATTCAGAACAAAGTAGGGCGCTTTATATCCACCTCAGTTATTAGAAATATTGTAGGGCAAATTAAATCGACAATAGATTTAAGAGAGATTATGGATAATAAAAAAATCTTCCTCGTAAATCTGGCTCAAGGTAAAATTGGGGAGGAGAATAGTGCATTGTTAGGGGGAATGTTAATTACAAGGTTACAGAGTACTGCTATGGAGAGGGTAGATATCCCTTTTGAAGATAGGCAGGATTTTTTTCTTTATGTTGATGAGTTTCAAAATTTTGCAACAGAATCTTTTGCAAAGATTCTATCAGAGGCTCGAAAATTCAAACTTAATTTGGTTATGACTAATCAGTATATTGAGCAGCTACCCATTAATGTAAGAAGTGCGATTTTTGGTAATGTGGGTTCTTTGGGTTCTTTTGTTGTTAGTCAAAGTGATGCTTCAATTTTATCCAATGAATATGCTCCGATATTTACAGCAGAAGATTTGGTCTCTCTTGAGGCGCACTCTATGTATATAAAGTTGTGTATAGATGGGATGACATCTAAACCTTTTAGTGCGAAATCGCTAGATTTGAGGTATGATAGAATGGGTTATAGTGATGATATTATCAAAAATTCTCGTGAAAGATTTGGTAGACCTAGGGCTGATATAGAGGATAAAGTGAAGCGCTGGAGTAATCAAAAGTATAGTGCTAAAGGAAATAGAGTTAAAATGTCTTAAGACCTGTAAAAAATTTTTTTGGTGTGTTTACAGCAATTTATGCTAGAATGAACGAGGTTAACATATTTAAGGAAGTTTTATGAGCAAAAATAAAAAGTCAAAAAATACTACGAAAGAGCAAGAGGATGATAAAAAAAACAAGGATGTAGGATCTTGGGATTCTTATGATGCAAATACCGCTAAACAGGATTTAAAGGATGAAGATGGTGGTGTCTCGATTTTTGATGAAGAAGAAGATGATAGTTATGAGCAAGAGTTTCATCAGGAGCAAGAGAAGCTTTTTAGGCAAATGAGCCAGCTTTTCGCTCTTGGGAAGGATCAACCTGCTATTCAGCTTCGTGAGCAACTTAAGGCGAATATTGCAAAGGAATATGAACGTCTAGTTTCTAAATTGGAGTACGTTCCTAATAGGTTGCCTGAAATTAAGGAGGAAATTAAAGAAGAAATGAAAAATTTGGAAAAAAGTTTAGAAGATCATGATAGAAGCAAATTTAATGAATTATCAGAAAAGCTTTGGGATTTGAGATATGAAATGGAAGATGTCAATAAAGTGATGGAAAAGAAAAGGGAGTTAACGGAAAGTAAGATTGAAAATTTTAAGAAGAAGTATGGTAATCTAGTCCCTGCTAATTCTTCTTCTGAGTAGTGATTGTTTCCTCTTGTTAAAGTAGTTGAATATTTGGTACTATTGTTTTGTATGGAGTTTTTTAAGGCGAACAAAAATGAGTGTGGTGGTAATTCAGCTGAAAAGTTGGTTCCCAAAAGGGTAGAAGATTCTTATAATAACATGTTGCAAGATATTCGTGACAAAGAAGATATCTCTGAAGAGTATAGGGTTGATGCAGTTGCTTTGTTACTAAAGTCATTTGATTCTGCGATGCGGGCTTTTGGAAACAATGTAAAGGAAGGAGATTTAGAGTCTATGCTAAGAAATTCCGGCTTCAAAAACGTTGAAGAGGTTCTTAATAAATATGATGAGTATAATAAGCAGGAGAAAGATGATAAAAACTACTACTAAATATGTTAAAATCAGGTAGTAATATATCTGATTTTAATGTTTATGGCAGGTCATTCTAAATGGTCAAAAATTAGACATGCAAAGGGCGCTGCTGATGCAAAAAAAGGTAAGATTTTTTCCAAGCTTGCTCAGCAAATTTCAATAGCTGTTAAAGATGGTGGGGGGGATGTTGATAGTAATCCTACATTGAGAAAATTGGTTGAAAAAGCCAAGTCTGAGTCTATGCCTGCGAATAACATTCAGCGTGCTATTAACAAAGGTTTGGGCGTAGGTGAAAATGGAGAAAAAATCGAAGAGTGTTTTTATGAAGGTATAGGTCCTGGAGGCGGATCAATTGTAGTTGATGTGGCTACAGATAATAAAAATAGAGTAGTTTCCGATTTGAGAAAGATTTTTTCTGATTCAGGTGGGACTTTATCCAATTCAGGCTCTGTATCGTGGAATTTTGAACAAAAGGGAAGGGTAGAGGTGCAATGTGGTAAAATGGTTGCAAATAAGCAAAATAGTTTGGAGGAGGTTTTTGTAGAAAGTGATTATGATCAAGTTTTGAACGATCTTTTAGAGATTCCTGGATGTATTGATATAGCGGAGTCGGAGGAGTCTTCAATAGAGGTTTTTAGTGAGGCACAAGATATACATAAAGTAAAGACGGGTATTCAAAATCTGGGTTACGTTATTTCGAATTATGGGCTTATTCGTACACCAAAAATATTTAAAGACCTATCAGATGAGGATTTAGAAAAATTAAGGATTTTAGTTGAGAGCTTAGAAGAATATCCTGATGTTCAAAATGTTTGGACAGATGTTAAATTATAATATTTTTTAAAAATGAGGGTTTTGGGTATAGATCCTGGTGTTGCAACAACTGGTTGGTCGGTAATTGATTTTGAAGGACGAGAAGTTTCTTTGATTGTCGATTATGGTGTCATAGAAACGTCTAAGGAGCTTCGAGCGGGGGAGAGATTATTGGAGATACATACTGACCTGTCTAAGATTGTTAAAAAATTTGCTCCTGATATGGCTGGAGTAGAGTCTCTTTTATTTTGTAATAATTCTAAAACTGCAATGTCTGTTGGTGAGGCAAGAGGAGTCGTTTTATTAATTCTGGAAGAATATCGGATAGACGCCTATAGTTTTACTCCTTTGCAAATAAAAAGTTCTGTGTCTGGTTATGGTAAGGCGGGGAAAAAACAGGTTCAGGAAAATGTAAAGATCTTGTGTAATTTAGATACGATCCCAAAACCAGATGATGCTGCAGATGCTATTGCAGTAGCTATTTGTTGTAATGATTCTTTGATATCTAATTTAAGTTTAAAATCCAAATGATTGCATATATTGAAGGGGAAATAGTTGATTTAAGTTATAGTGCCAATCAGATGTATATAATTGTACGCAACGCTTGTGGTGTAGGGTATGGTGTATTTGTCCCTTCTAATAGTGTTCTTCAATTAGAGGAAGAGGTTAAATTGTTTACTAGTTTACAAGTACGAGAGGATAGTCAAACTCTTTATGGTTTTCTTTCTTTAGAACAAAAGGAAATGTTTGAAAATGTCTTAAATGTCACAGGAATAGGGCCAAAGATTGCACTGTCAATAGTATCTAATTATTCTTCTCCTGAATTTAAAGAAATATTGTATTCTGGTGATTATCAGACTTTGAGTAAAGTTAAAGGTTTGGGAGAAAAGGGCGCCAAGAAAATAGTTTTAGAGCTTCAGGGAGTATATGAACAAGATTTTTATACAGGTGGGTCTGTTGTAGAAAAAGAATTGTTTGATGAGTTAAATAAAGCATTAAAATCTTTGGGTTTTCGTGGAGAAGAACTGAAAGGTTTAGTTCAAAAGGGTAGGGAGGAATACAAAAAAGTTGATGGTGATATGACCGTGGAGAATTTAATATCTATTGTTTTGCGAAATGATCAGAAGTAGCAAAAATAAAGAAGGACAACAAAAGAAGTCTGAAAATCAGAAGCTTTCTGTTGTGCATGATTCAAGTAAAAGCAGTGAAGATATGGAGCCCAATATACGTCCTTCTAATATAGACGAGGTTATTGGCAGAAAAACAGAAAAAGAGGCTATAAATATGATGATTAAATCTGCCAAAAAACGGGGTGATAGTGTAGACCACATTCTTTTTTATGGCCCTCCAGGTCTTGGTAAAACTACTTTTGCGAATGCTATTGCGCGGGAGATAGGTTCTTCTTTGCATGTTACTTCAGGACCCGCTATTGAGAGGCAGGGTGATTTAGCAGCGATTTTAACTAATTTAGGGCATAATGATGTCTTGTTCGTAGATGAAATTCACAGATTGTCCCGTGGGGTAGAGGAGACCCTTTATCCTGCCATGGAGGACGGCGTATTAGATATTGTTGTGGGGAAGGGCCCTTCTGCAAAAACCATAAGGCTGAGTTTAAACCCTTTTACTTTGATAGGTGCTACAACTAATATTGGGAAATTGAGTCCACCTATGCGAGATCGTTTTGGCTTGGTGCAAAGGTTAGATTATTTTGAAGAATCCGATATATTGAAGATATTGGAAAGGGCAGTAGTGGTCTGGGATATGAATTTCGAGAAAGATGCGCTTAATGAAATTGCGAAAAGGTCTAGAGGGACTGCTCGGGTTTCTTTAAGGTTGCTTCGTAGGGTGAGAGATTACTATGAGAATTCGGATATTAAAGAGTCATTAGTATCTAAAAAGGTTGCTCTAGAGGCTCTTGAACTCTTGGGTATTGATGGTTTTGGGTTTGAGGACGTGGATAGAATGATTATTGAAACTATTTGGCAATATTATGAAGGTGGTCCGGTGGGGGTATCGACTTTAGCAGCAGCTATATCTGAAGAAGAGAGTACTTTAACAGATGTTTACGAACCTTTTCTTATGAAATCAGGGTTTTTACAAAGGACCAGTAGGGGAAGGGTACTGACTGAAAAAGCTATAAACTATATTATGCAGAAGGGGGGTGAGGTATGATGCGAGATGTAATTAAGCAAAGAATGGATAATGCAAAAAAGGGGAGGATAATATTAGTTTCCTTATTAGTGATTTTTTCTTTATTAGGGCATCAGTTATTTGGATTGTTTGGCGAAATTGCAGAAAGCCCAATTATTTTATCTGTTTTATATGCTTTCTTATCAATATTGGTGTTTTTCTGGGTTTTGCGATTTAAACTAAATTTTCGGATTATTACAGTAATTTCTCTTCATCTTGCACTAATAATTTTCACTCAAGTGCTTTTTCTTCAAACTTTTTTTGCAGGGGATTTTGCTAGAGTTTCTGAAGCTTTTCTTGTCATTGTCGTTTTAATAATAGCATTTTTGATTATTTATTTTGCATTTTTGACAGCGAATATCTTTGCAGTCTCAAGTTTTAGGAGAATACCTTTAGAAGCTGTAGCAAAAACTAGCATTTATCTTCTTACCGTTTTATCAGTATTTTTCTTGACATACAGCATATTATCTCTGCAGGACAATATTTTATTCGCAGTTTTTATTCTCTTAATTTTTTATATTTTGTTTGTTTTTCTCTTGATGACTTATTTTTTCTTAGAGATTAGAGTAATTTTAACAAACGTTTTTTTGATAATTTGGAATGTATTACTGATATTGGCTGGAACTATATTATTTGGTATGGAAGTAGAGTTTATTGCGCTAATTACAACGGTTGTTTTTTATTATGCGGTAGATTTCTTTATTGAAAGGCGTCAAGAAATTATAAAATCGCGGCTTTTTGAATATTTTTTCTTTATTTTCTTAGTTATATTATTCATATTTTATTATTTTTATTGATACCAAGGGGGAAGAGAGGAGGGGAGCCTATAGTTTCACAGGCCTATAGTGTACATTATCCTATAGTAATATTGGGTGTGGATAAATCTTTTAGTTATTCTCTTACAATACGGTGATAGAATGTTCACTTATTAAGTGTTAAATAAGGCTCTTTAATGTGAAAAAATATAATATTAATCTGGTTAGGTTGTAAGGAGAGGGGGATTGTTCCCCTCACTTTGTTTAGGGGATTATGTTTGGTATGTAACAACCGAGTATAATTACCCTTATATTCGGTATGGTGTGTTTAGGCCAAGAGGGGTGGACTTTTCTATTTATACTATAATAAGAGTTTTTTTATAAATTCATTCTTTTTTTATTATGTATTATTTTTATTTAAAAAATATTTTTCCTTTTTTCTTGCCCTTTTTCTCTATTAAATATTTTTCATTATTTTTGATTTATAATTCCTCATTTTTCTTTTTTATATGGTGTGAGAGCGCGTTTTCTGGTTTTTATTTACTTGAAGTCCCCTATTTATGTTATATTTAAGTAGAGTATATGGAAAAAAATACTGATTTACACAATTTAATACCCAAATTACCTGATCAGGATAGCTTTTTATTAGAAATGCAAAATAATAATTATAGTTTATTAACTTTGTATAATTATGCGAGAGACTTATCTATATTTGCATTATTTCTGAAAAGCAATGATATAAAGTTTGAAGATGTCAGTAAACAAACAATAACGTTTTATAAAGGATATTTGAGAGAAGGAAACCATCTAGAAGACTTAAAAAGGTACAGAAGTGAGTTTAAATCCCTTTCTCAAAGCAAAAAAGCGACTTCGAGCTCTAAGGGGGCAAATTTGAACGAAAATAAATCCATTGGGGGTTTATCTACTGGTAACTTTCTTGAAAACGTCTATAGAAAGGTTTTTGGTACTTTAGGAGAGTTTGTTTCGAAAGATACCGGGAGAGAAAAAGCGGGTTTAGATTCTAGGAGTAATAATAGAATGCTCTCAGCTCTTAGGTCATATTTGAGATATCGTATAGAATTTGATCTAGATGTACCTATAGCTCCTGATGCTGTTAAGTTACTTAAAGCTGAAAAGAAAAAATCTCAGGTTGCAGAAATTGAAGACCTTATAAATCTGATTGAGTGTCCTATGACTTTTGAAAGTAATTCTAATGTTGCACTTAGAAATAGAGCTATTTTAGAGATGCTTTTTGCTACTGGTTTGAGAATTTCAGAACTTATGGCTCTAAATTTGGGAGACATAAACTCTAGTGGTAAAATTTTTGTTATGGGAAAAGGAAACAAAGAGCGTTTTGTGTATCTTACAGACAGATCTATGTATTGGCTTGATAAGTATTTAGAAGTGAGAATAAAACATGGTAAAAGTGATGGTAATACAGATATAGATTCTTTTTCTGAGATAATAAATCTTGAGCGTGAAACATATGGGTATATAAAAATGTTGGAAAAGTTTAGAGAAAATGGCTTCCTTAAAAGCTTTGACTCCCCTGCTCTATTCATCCCTTTTAGCGGAGGGCGTGATGGTTCTCGTGGGAAAAGGCTTTCTACGAATTTTGTCCAAGAGAAAATTGCAGAATATAGAAGGAAGCTTGGGATTATTGTTCCTACTTCTGCTCACAGTCTTAGACATGGTTTTGCTACTTATTTAGCTGAGAATGGTGCTAGTCCTGCAGCTATTCAAGTTCTTCTTGGTCACGAAAGTTTAAATACAACAACGAGATACGTGCACGCTAGTGACAAATTTGCTGAAAAAACTCACAAAGAAAATCATCCACTATCTTAATTTTCTTCGTCTTTTTGTATTTCTTCTGCCATTTCCTTAACTTCAGGTTCTTTTTGAGCATCTTCAACGGCTTTTACAGTATCAGGGTCCCCTTCTGAATACTTCCTGTATACATGTTTTGTTTCCTTTGTTAAATCAATGATACTTTGTACATAATCAACAAACAATTCTTCTCTTTTACTCTCGACATTTTCTTCGCCATATACATGAGTCATTATTTCCGTAAAAAGTTTAGTTAACTCCTGATTATTTCCTTTGGCGGATTTTACTCTTTGTAGATAATCTTGATATGTTTGCTCGTCTACCTTTGCAGAGAATTCCTCCAAAACTTTCTCAAGTACTTCCTTTTCACCGATTTCCATAAGTTCCGTTGCCTGTTCTTTTGTAAAACCAAGTTCTTTTAATTCTTCAATCTTCTTTTTTAATTTTTCCATATTTCATTATATTAAAAATAATTTATTGTGTTAAGGCTTGTACTGTATTATCAGCAATTCCTTCAACAGCTTTTTCAGTAATGGAGCCATTTGTTAGTACTTCGCGATTAATTTCATATATACCTTCCAGGAAAGTTCTTGTATTTTCTGGAGTGCTGAAATCAATGTTGCTCAATTCAGGCGTATTATTCAAAATTTCCATAAAACTATTTTGTGCTTCAGCTATAGAGCCGTGTTCTAGGAGTAAATTTTCCCCGAGTAAATTTCCCTCATTTATAGCATTTTGTATTTCTTCAGCGTTGAAATGTTCTGTAAGGTCAAAACTCTCTCCTAATTCTCCAAAGACTGATTCAAATTCCTCTCCTGTAGGTGCTGCCTGTCCTGTTTCAACTGGATCGGTAGGTCTTGGTTCAGGTTCAACTGTTGGCTCGGTAGGTTCCACATCAGGTGCATAAACACCTTCTATTAATCCGGATGCTCCACCAAGTACAATTCCCACTCCAGTACCTGCTGCTGCTCCTGTGAAAAACGCTTCAAAAATCTCCATAGTCCTCTTGCGGATTTCTGCTTCTTTCTCTATTTCGCTTACTGATTGATAGTCTCTAGTCATTCTTCTTAGGGATACTGCTATATCTCCTGCAAAATTTCCAAGAAATCTCCCAGCTCCTTTTCCTATTTGTTTTCTTTTAAGAAATAATGCCCCACCAGCTACAAACATTCCTGCTACAAGAGGTATTGAGCCGGTTGCTAAGGCTGCTCCTGCTAAAGCATATCCTCCCTTTGCTCCCAGCAATCCTCCCGCGACTCTCGTAATCATATCCCAAATTTTCTTTTTTCTATCCTTTTTATCTTTTTCCAAATCACTTTGTTCAGCTCCCCTCTCTTGTTCTTCAGGAGTCTGTTCTTGTTCTCCTTGTTCACCTCCTTCAGTTTCCAGATCATCATCAAGTTCTTCTTCCATTTGAGATTCCAAATCACCTTCTTCTTCCTCTTCTTCGGTTTCTACTTCTGGGGTTTCTCTTTCTGTTGAAGGCTCTTCTTCTTGTAGAACTTCCTCCGTTGGTTGAAGGATTCGTTCTACATTTTCGAGATCCTGCATTAACCTCTCTTGTTCTTCTTTATTACTGCCCAATGCTTTTTTACGTTCTCGTATATTTTTGCTGCTGCCAATCATTTCCTCTCTTTCCATTTGTAGTCTTCCTAACTCGTCTCTTAAATGGGCATACCTTTCTCTTATTTGTTTACCTAATGATATATATATGCTATCTTCTCTTTCTCTGGAGACATCTTCTTCTTTCATAGGGTGTTGTGACCTATCTATTTCCTCTCTCATTTTGTTCAAGTTTTGTTCTCCAAAGAATTCGTTTATTCTATTTAGTTCTTGTTCTATTGTGTCTTTCCTGCTTTGTAGATTTTGGATTTCTTTAACGGTAAGAGGGTGTTGAGCCCTTGTTTCGCTATCTCTATATGCATAAATTTGTTCTTGCAATTTCTCATATTCTCTTCTGAGATCCCCTTCTTTTTCCAAGGCAAGTTTACCATTCTCTCTATCTCCCTCCTTTAGTTCTCGTTCTTTTTGATCATATTTGGCTTCAAAATCTTGTCCTGATGTATCTGTTAATTCTTCTAAATTTTCTAAATTATCTGCTCTTCCCTTTATTGCTTCTCTTCCTCTATCTCTTTCTGCTTCCCTCCTTTTTCTCTTTTGTTCTCCTATTTCTTGTTTTTGTTTTACTCTTGCCTTTTTCGCTTCTAGAGAATCTCTATCTTCCTCTTGGGGTTCTGTTTTATCCTGTTGTGAATTTTCTGCTCCTGCTGTTCCTTCTGTCTTTTCTTGGGTTTCTTGCTCATTTGTTCTTCTTGCTTCTTCCGTTGTGTTTTGTTCTTGCTCTGTTGCCCTTCTATTAGCCGCTTCAAAAGCGGTGGGTATTTTCGTGCCTTTATCTTCTCCTCCGTTTTCTGTTTTTTCTTGTAGCTCTTCTGCTTTCTGATTAGCTATATCAAAAGCAGAGGGTATTCTTGTGCCTTTATCTTCTCCTCCGTTCTCTGTTTTTCCTTGTAGCTCTTCTGCTCTCTGATTAGCTACATCATAAGCAGTGGGTATTTTTTTCCCTTCTTTTTCTTGTTCTATTCTCTTACTCATGTTTTGAGAGACTTTAGAATTTAAATTAGATTCACTTTATACTCTACTTATTAGTTCGTCAAATTTCTCCTCTTTCTTCTAAGAGTTTTTTATATTCCTTTATAATAGGGATGTTTTCTCTCCAAAGTTTATTTATGTCACTATATTTTCCTTTGTCTATTACATATTTTTCAGGGATATGTACGATTTGTTTTTTATAATCTTCTGGTTTGTATACGAGATGTCCCATATTAATTATGGGCTCGTGCATACCAAAACCGTCCATATTAGCATCAGGATCGTAAACATTATCTATATATACTCTTCCTTCTTGATCAGAGGCCATTGCGAAAACCAGTTTTTCTCCAGTTTTGCTATTTTTAACTTCATACTCTTCTATATTTATTTCAGTTTCAGAGCCATCTTTGCATTTTGTAGTCTTTCTATAACTGTCTACTGGTAAGGTTGTTGCGAAATTTGGAATCATGCTTTTAGGAAATTTTTGGAATTCTTCTTCGTAATTAATTGATTCGTCTCTGTGCATATATTTTTTGTATAGATTCATGCAGTATCTTTGGAACTTACCCCAATTCCATTCGTCTGAGACGTTTTCGTCTTCTATAAGTTCTTTGTGTCTCTCTTGTACTTCTCTTTTCCCATCTGCTGCTTTTGGTAATAAAATATCCGAATCACTTTTAGGTAATGTCTCAAGGATTTTATACAATTCTTTATGTAGTTTAGCACTCTGTACATAATGATGTCTTGGATGATCTTCCTGTCCTTTCATATATGCTTTTTCAAAATCCCTATATCCTGGTAAGGCTTTGAATTGGTAATCAGATCCGGAAATTCTAAAAATTCTAGTATTCCATTTTTCAGGATTTTCTTGGTCTTGTACTAGTGCAAGTACCTTTTTATACTTGTCTTCTCCTTCACTCATCAATTTTGAAAGAATTAAATTTTGTCCTTTTATCTCAGCTATCTTGCAAAATTCAGATTTAAAAGTTTCAAAAGCTTTTTTGGTAACTTCTGGTTGTTTTTCTAGATTATAATCTATTTTTCCAAGCTCTTCCTGTAAACGTCTTTCTTGCTCTTTAACTTCCCTTATCTCTTCGTGACGAGTTTTAGGATTTTGATGCTGTCTCTTGTATATTGAATCTTGTAAAGCATCTCGGTGTACTTTTAAAAACATTGGTGTTAAAGGGCCACTATACTTCCCTTCCTTTCTTAATTCTTTAAATCTTTTTTTCATATTTTCATACATCTCATGATTCATAAGGAAATCTTGATATTTTTTATTCCTCATTGTTCTTTCATGTAGCTTGCCGCCTTGCTCTTCAAATTCCTCCAAAATGTTTACGTACTCTTCCATAAGAATCTCTTTTAAGTTCTCAGGATCATCTTCTTTCTCGATTTTTTCTATCCTACTTTGTTTTGTTTCTCCTGGAAATTTTTCTTGAGCTTCTTTCTGTAAATTCTTAAATTCTTCAAAATATTCCATTTGTTTACCATAGAGGGAATGCATTAAACCTTGTATATCAGCTTCGTACTTAAATCTGTTATATAATTCCCAATTGTTATCTTCTCGTAATTGTTTTAATCTTGATTCATAAAGTTCTTCAAAAAATTGTGGGTTGGGATTTTCTTTAATTAATTCAGCAATATGTTCTGGCTCAGGTTTGTTTTCTTGTAATAAATATTCAACAAAACTTCGTGTAGCTGTATTTGATTTCCCAACCTCTTTGTATATTTCCGTGGGTCTTTCGGGGTCGTTTTCTTTTTCAGTTATTGGTCCTTCTACGTTATCTAGGATGTCATGTATTTGAGCTGTTTCTCCTCGGGCCAATTTTTTGAGAAAATCGTTTTTGTCTGCTTCGGTAGAATCGAGACGATCTATTAAATCCCTTTGTATATTCTGATCTTTGGAAGGATCTGTCTCTTCCCCTCCAAATTTTTTTGGAACAACTTCAACCATAAATAGAAACCCAAAACTTATCCATTTCTTTTTAACACTTCGTGTAATCTATGTAAAGAGTAAATCTTCGTACTCTCTAAAGACTCTATGGTTGTCAAAATGTTTTTTAGTTAGTTTTGAGATATTTTCGTGTATATCTTTTTTCTTACCACTTTTTATTGCTTTTTCTATTTTAGCTTCTAAGTCTTGTACATCTTGCCTTGTAAAAATATATTCAGAAGCGTTTAATTTTTTAGCTATCTCTTTATTACTAGGTGCATCTGAAAAAACAGGAATGTTTCCTAGTGTGGTAGCTTCTATGTTTGCAATTGAAAGGGCTTCACTTAGTGAAGAATTAATGTATATTTTTGATTTACCTAGAAGAGAAAGAACTTCTTCTCTTTCAATCATCCTGTTTATAATTTTGAGGTTTTTAAGTGTACTTTTTTCGGGTTTTAAAATTTCTCCATCTCCTATGAAGTAAAAAGTCCATTTCGGATATTTAGAGGATAGCTTTTTAAATACCGTGTATGTAGTTATTGGATCTTTTACTTTTAAGAATTTTGCAGCAAAAACAACAATATTTTCTTTAGAATCCTTTTTATACTTAACTATATCTTCAAAGTCTATCCCGTTATATATCAATTTTAACTTTTCTTCAGGAGTGTTGTAATTTTCTTTGTTATATTTTTTGCATGCCTTGGATACACATACTATTTTCTTAGACTTTTTAATTACGTATTTAGAAAAAGTTTTGTCGTATAAATTCATTAAGAATTGTGCTGTTGAAGTTTTTGCAAATGATTTTTGTGCTGTGTGCTCTACCAGATAAAAGTCTCTTTTTAGTCTTGAGCATATCCAAGCTGTTAGAAAACTGCTTAGCAAATGTCTGGAATGCACTACAATCCTGGCATTTGAATTTTCTCTAATAGTTTTTTTAACAAATTTAAAAAATTTTATTCCAAACAGAGGGTATGTATTATTAAAGATGTTTTTTGTTTTAAAGGTTTGTATATCAAAATCATTTTTTTTGTAAAATTTAGTTTCGTTTATTCCACCATGTATAGCAATACACTTGTATCCCGCTTTGGCAAAACGTTTCAAAAGACTAAATGCCATATTTTCCAATCCACCTTTGATTGGATAGAAGAAGTGTGAAATTGATATTAGATCATATTCGGTTTTATTCTTCATAAGTTGAAATGTCAGACATAAATTTGGATACATCATTAGCCCAGTTTTTAGAATTAGGTGGGCAATATTTTGGGCCCATTTCATATGGTGTTTCTAAACCCTGTTCTATGTAATGTTCCGATAGAATTCTGCAAAATCTTTCTATACCTTCTTCCCAGGAGTTAAGTTCATTCGGATCTATCATGAGCCCCCAAGCATTATATGGTCTAAAAGGTCTACCAGAGATGCCTTCACCACCATCAGTTCCTAATCTTGACTCTTTCATTCCTATAGCTATTACATATTTGTAATCAATATCATATTCGTCAGCAAATTTAACAATTTCTTCTTCATAACCTTTTAAAGGTGTTTTATGTCCATCTTTGCCGGTAAAATCCTCGAAAAAGTCTTTTACGACGCTTACCTTTTCTTGTAATTCAAAACTTTCTTCTTGTTCTGTACTTCTACTTCCTCTCTCCAAATATTGTCCTCTTGTATGAGCACTAGTTGTAAAATTTCTCTCTTCGTCTTGTTTACATTCATCTTCTATTATGTTGGAGCATATTATCTCCATTATTCTACAATGACTTTTTGCTTCGCTTATTTCGCCATAGGCTCTGGGGCTTTTGTCCTGGGGTGGTTTTTGACTAGCTAAATCAGGGATATTAGATAAGAAGAGCATATATGTAGCCAACCCAAGGATAGCTATGCGGTTTTGGAATATAGAGCGCTTGTTCTTGCAAAGTAGCGGCTCACTACTTTTTCCAATATCTTTTTGATTTTTTATGTTAGTTTCAGGATTTTTCATATCTCTATTTTACCAAGATTATCTATATTTTGGAAAGAAATAGCCCTTCTATTTAAATAGGTGTGATACAAAATGAAGTTATAGCACCCAACAAGTTTTTAAAGCACTTTTAAATTATTCTTTACTAAACATTAAATAGTTATCATCGTAAAAGATGATTTCGTAATTCTCCCTTACCATGGTATTTTTAATCTCAGTAGGGTCTTGTATAGGTTTTGAACTATCCATTACGATACTATACATATGAAATAGCCAGAAAACGTTATCTGTTTCTAAAGAAGTATTTAATCTTGATGAATATATAAAGCACATATCTCTGCCCTTTAGTTCATCAATGTCTTTTAATTGTGAGTAATTTTCTTGTGTAGGTTTTTTTATAAACTCAAAAATTTCTTTTCTGGATTCTGGTTTTATGTACTGCCCCCTAGCAGTTTTATTCTCTCCTATAGATTCAACTAAGATTTGTGTTAAGGGGTCTGATACTACTATGCAATCTTTTTCTTCTTCTTGTATATATTCAAGCATGCCTTCTTCCCTTTCTGATATGGCACTTGTTACATTGTCGTGTTGTTTATAAAAGGAAAGATAATCTTGTTTGTTAAAATAGAATGTTGGGATTAAAGTAATTACTATGAATGCTGCTATAGCGATCTTAATTTTCTCGCTTTGTAATACATTCAAGTATTTTAATACCAATATCATACTCCTAATTCCGCTTCCTATTAAAAATTTTGAAGCGTATGTAGGTTCTAATAGATACATTGACAATGCTCCGGCAAGGTATAAACAGGAGAATATATACCACCTGTTTGTTTTGTTAGGTTGGAAAAATATAGCAAATAGAATGAATAATCCTATTCCACTCCAAATATCAAAATAGTTCCAAATGTTCTCTGGAAAAGGTTGATTAGTTACTCCACCTATCATTGTGGTTGCTTCTTGTTGGAATGCATCTTCTATGGAAAATCCCGCACTGTTAACAATTGTTAACAGTATGGGAGTAAGTAATGCAAAGATTAATATGTATTTATAAAAGACGTTGATTTGTTTCTGAGGTAAAACATCTACAACAATGTATTTTCCTATGAGAAACCCAAGAAGATATGTACCAATAATGAAGTGTGTCAACAAGAGTATTAAACCTATTTGTAAAAGTGTACTGAATTTCATATTTTTAATGTTTAATGCCATTAAGAAAAATGCAAAAGCCATTGTTTGTGGTATAAAAAAGCTTGTCTCGTATGCTCCGTTAATGAAAATTAGCATTGATGATAGAGTAAGAAGAACTCTAATAGGAATGTTTTTCGAAAACTTGCCTAGTAGTTGAAAAACTAATAATCCCATAAAAAATGGGAAAACTATATCTAAGGCATACATTGCCATAATGGGAGTACTATTGCTAAAGACTGTTAAAAATCCAAGTATTATGTGATAAAAGGTTGTATAACCTATTTGAATAAACAGTTCAGAGCATTGATTTGGAACCATGCAAAGCATTTCTCCAGAGTACATTTCTGTGCTTACAGCGTAGTGTTGCAGATAGTCTAGCGCAATGATGCTGTTAGGATCGCGTATAATTGTGAAAATGATAAGATATGCAATTATTCCTGGGATAAGGTAGAAGCAATATCTCAAAAATCTGTTCAAATTGTCACTACGTATGGTTTTTATAAGGTATAGCGCTAGTATATGCCACTTTAATACAAAAAGGAGGGAAATTAAAGGAAGAAGTTGTGGCAAAGTTATGGGTGTTAATTGAGTTATTGCGAAAGCTAGTAGGTATGTGATTGGGTATATTAGAAAATATATAATAGACTGGTAGCTTATATTTCGCTGTCGAGTGAATATTTTGGCTAGTAAAAATGGTAAGGTAAATACTACTATAGTATTGTATATGAAGAAGAATAAAGAATCTTCCCAGATACCTTCAAGTATAAGATGGGAATAGTACACAAATGGCAGTAAGGATAATATTTTGAGTATAATTCTTTTTATAATCATAGGCATTTAATATCCATATCAATATTTATTTGTATTTCTTCAGAATACTCTTTTCCCACCCTTATGCTACTGTCTGTTAATTTGTATTTTTGATCTTCCTCTTTATAAATCACTATTTCACAATGAGAATCCTGCATTGTAATTTTTTCATCATTTTCCTCCATTGCTGGTGAGATTGGGTAGTCTAGGCGTGTGTAATAGTATGATCCATCATTTACTTCTATCCCATTGGTTTGTATGTTTTGAGAAATTCTTAGATCTTCCCTACCCTTTCGAAGTGTTGTTTCTTTCAAATCTCCGTTTTCATTTGTGCATTTTTGTTGGTATTTCAGTATCTGCCCGTTTATTTTCTTTTCTGAATTTTCAGAAAAGGGTCTGTGTGTATAATCTATGGCGTTATCTATAACGTCTCTTTCACATTCCATTTCAAAATATTTCCCATTTTCCAAAAGGACATATGCACTTTCGTTTTCATTCGCTTTTATTTCAAAAAATTGGTTATACAGATTGAAGAGTATAAATAGCTCTGCTGCTATTATTGTTAATATTATTCCCATTATGACTATAACGTCTCTGTTTTTCATTTTTAAAACTCAAAAATTTATCTTCTGTATAGGGATATTATACCTTTAGAAGGCATTCATTGTCAAATACTATAGGGTAGAAAACAGGGGTGTTTTATTTTAAATTCTGCAATTTTTTTTTAGGAAAAGTTGGTCGTGGGATCCTTGGCGTATGTTTATTTTTTTTTGTCCTTTTGGGACTAAATTTAAACAATACGTCGACTTTTGTCGATTTACAAGGATCCCACGAGATTTGTGGTGCTGAATAGGGGTGATAAAATGAGGATGAAATAACGGGAAGGGGGTGGGTTTCGACTACCTTTGATACAGCGTGTTACCGCTGATATCTACTACTTGGTCGAAAAAAAGAAATTCCCCCTGCATCTTCGCGTCGGACGAATTATACAACCAAATCAAGGTTGGCTCCTTGAGGGTAAGTTCTTCATTCTCTCCGACGTACTTGGCTTTGCCTCCTCCAAGGTCGATCAAAGCTGGACCGTTGGTGATCTGAGTCCCAGCGTCGACCATCTTCCCTCTTTCATCCCAACCTTCGACGAAGGTTGTGACATAGAGGTCTTTTTGACCTCCAACCTTCTCCTCTACATCTACATCAGCAACACTAGCAACATCATCCGCCGGTACAATACCTCCCTTCTGAAGTTGGGCCTGGGCTTGCTCTTGGGTTACAGTCCCGGGATCCGGGAGTATGTAATATAATCCCACCAACAAGACAACCAGGAGAACAAGGGCTCCGCAAAGCCCGATAACCAAATTCTTCGTGGAATTTGTGGCGGAAGTAGTGCTTTCAGCTGTTTCTTCTTTAACTTTGGTCTCTTCGTTTTCCATTCTATAACACCTCCTTTTTTTTGTTTTTTTAAAAAACACCCCCTATCCAGCAAAAAACAATCAAATAAATATTTAATTACTATTTGCTAGATAGGAGTATAAAGGAGTATAGAAACCTATTCAGCTTGTTAAAGAGCGTCCTTTCTTAAAAAGAAAGAGACTATTCAAGATAATATACTAAGATATTATCTTGAAGATATCCTTCTTTATTTTTTTACTTTTTGTTCTTTAGATGAACAGCGCTAAAGATGTATAGGACACCTAGAGCATAAGCAAAAAGACCTAGTAAAACTAAAGATTCAAGTGGAAAACCTGCTATAAAAGTGTCTACAGGCATATGGTCGTAAGGTGTTATACCTTGTTCCTTAGCTAAAGCAGGAGCCTGCATAGCAAGGAATGCTGAGAATGTAAGAACAGTTGTTAGTGCTTTCATATCTTTAATACTTTTAAATTAAGTAGTAGAATTATACTATCGGGCCATATATTTGTCAATATGCTTATTATAAGAAGTTGCTATTACTTAAAGTTGGGGTGAGTTATAATGCTATTCTACTCTATCTGCATACCTGAAAATCCTTATGGGCGAGTTATATAGTTTGCAAGTATAGAGTATTAAATCTGCATCCGCATCTGTTATTTCTCTAGTCTCTTCTGCATTATATATTTCGTATTCATATTTTCTTTGGTTCCATATCACTTTTATTCTATCCCCTTCCCTAGTACTTGGTAAATTATAGAAAGATTTTTCTGTCCTTTCTTCATCACTCCAGAAAATGTATCCGAACCTGTGTGCAGAAAGAATCATAGTAGTATTATCTTTTGGAGTACCTAGATTGGGAACTCTCCAAGCTCCTTTCTTTAGAAGTTCTTCATAGTTTTCTCCTTCATAGATAGTTGTATTTACACCTATTTTTGGTATTTTAACGGTATTTTCTTCTGGTAATTCTGGGTCTATTGGGGGAAGTTTGTCTTCTTCTTTGTCTTCTTTTAATCTGTCTTTGAAAGCTTTGTAGTCTTCTTCTATTGGATTAGTTAATGCTTCAATTTCACCTTCTGTTGAGTGTATATCTAAGGTGTACCAAATATGTGGATATTTTGAAATTATAATTAGTGTTGTTGCAAGAATAATTAATATCATCCCTATAGTGAAATATGCGTTTGAAAAGAAGTTTTTTACATTTCTGTCTTCTGTCATA
This sequence comes from Candidatus Dojkabacteria bacterium, assembly GCA_003554185.1. Lineage (GTDB taxonomy): Bacteria > Patescibacteriota > Dojkabacteria > SC72 > T1SED10-24 > T1SED10-24. The sequence continues at coordinate 19,907 of PWFU01000029.1, read as the reverse complement.
AAATAACTAAACTAAAGCAAATGCAGCTACCTCATCTTCATCACTTAATCTCATAATCCTTACTCCAGAAGTTTGTCTTCCTAAAGTAGGTATGTCTTGAATATCTGATCGAATAACTACTCCCTTTTTAGAAACAACTACAAACTCTTTCTCTGGAGAGTCCATATTTCTAGCTCCAACAACTTTTCCTGTTTTATCTTTTGCACTAAAAGTAAATACACCTGTTCCTCCTCTTTTTTGTGTAGGGTAATTTTTGAGTAAAGTCATTTTTCCAAAACCCTTCTCTGAAAGAATGAATAACTTGTCTTTATCACTGTCTACAGTATCCATTGAAATAACTTCGTCACCGTCAAATTTGAATTTGATGCCTCTTACTCCCCTACTATTTCTACCAGTTTTTCTTACATCTTCTTCATTAAACCTTATTGATCTACCCATTGCGGTAACAACAATTATTTCATCTTCTCCCGTTGTGGGTTTAACCCATTTCAGTTCATCGTTTTTATCTAGCTTTATTGCTATTAAACCACTGGATCGAATCTTTGAAAAATCTTCAATTTTTGTCTTTTTAACAGTACCATCTTTTGTAGCCATGAATAGGCATTGTGGTTGTTTGGATTGTTCTTGTGCAGATTCATCACCACCTACTATCTTTCCTTCAGATTTTCTGGTTAACACACTGGTTATAATTTCGTCTTGATTTAATGATACTAAATTAATGATAGGTAGTCCTTTCGCAGTTCTGCTGTATTCAGGTATTTCATATGCTTTTGTTATGAGGACTCTTCCTGTATTTGTAAAGAGCATTAAGTCATCATGTGTGTTGCACATCAATGCATGTTTAACGAAGTCATCTTCTTTTGTTACTGCGCCAGTTACTCCTTTTCCTCCTCTTTTTTGTGTTCTGTATGTTTCTGGGCTTAATCTTTTTACGTATCCTTTGTAACTGATTGTGATGAATGTGTCTTCTGATGGAACAAGGTCTTCTTCGGATATTTCATCTACTTTTCCTTTAATAACTTTACTTCTTCTTTCGTCTCCATATTTATCTTTTAGGTATTGAAATTCCTTTTTGATGACATTTAGTATTTCATTTTGACTATTTAAGACAGTTAAACAATCTTGAATGTCCTTCTTTATTTGTTCATATTCATCAGAAATCTTTTGTCTTTCTAATGCGGCGAGTTTTCTAAGTTGCATATCTAGTATTGCTTGAGCTTGGACTGAAGTGAATTCGTATTTCTCTATTAAATTTGTTTTTGCTTCTTCCTGTGTTTTTGATCCTCTAATTGTGGATATAATTTCATCTAAAATGTCTAAAGCCTTAAGAAGTCCTTCAAGGATGTGTGATCTGTATTTGGCTTGTGCGAGGTCGTACTCATACCTCCTTATAATCACGGTCATTCTAAAAGAAAGAAATAGTTCGAGCATGCGTTTTAGATTTAATGTGGCTGGTTCTTGGTCCACTAGTGAGATCATATTTGAATTAAATGCCTTTTGCATTTCTGTGTATTTGTATAGGTTGTTTAGAACGGTTTTGGGTTGGGCATCTTTCTTGATGGATATGATTATTCTCATGCCGTCTCTATTGGACTCGTCTCTGATATCTGCTATTCCCATGAGTTTTTTTTCTTTGACTAAGTGTGCAATTTTTTCCAACAAATGAGCTTTGTTTACCTGGTATGGTATTTCTGTTACAACTATCTGGTATTTTCCACCCTTTACTTCTTCAATATCTGCTTTGGCTCTGCATAATACTCTACCCCTTCCTGTAGCATACATGTTCATTATTTCTTTTTTGTCATAAATTGTTCCTCCAGTCGGAAAGTCTGGTCCAGGTATATGTTCAATTAGATCTTCTGGAGTAATATCAGATTCAAATTCAGGATAGAGGTGTTCTTCCTTCAGTCTCTCTTTTATGCTCTCCTTTTCTTCCTGGGTAGATGCATAATTGGAGAGATATGTAAGAGGGTGAGATTCTAGAGTTTTTGGTATATCTTCAACTTTTTCTCTAGCTTCTCTCAACTCATTGTACATATATTTCCCTTCCCATTTATTTCCCAATTCAATCATGTGGATTAATGCATTCAGTACTTCGGTAAGATTATGAGGTGGTATTTTTGTTGCCATACCTACAGCAATACCATCACTTCCATTACATATGAGGTTTGGGAAAAGAGAAGGCAATACTTCTGGTTCTAGTCTCGTACCATCATAGTTTTGTACATAAGTTACAGTACCCTTGTCTAATTCACGAAGTACCTCCAGTGTATATTTAGACATTTTGGCTTCAGTATAACGCATGGCGGCAGGAGGATCCCCATCGATTGAACCAAAATTCCCTTGCCCATCGACTAAGGGATATCTAGTTGAAAAGTCTTGAGCTAGTTTAACCATAGTTGGATATGTTATAGATTCACCGTGTGGATGGTAATTACCTGAAGTATCTGATGCAATTTTTGCAGATTTTCTGTAATTTGCACCAGGTGTTAATCCAAGGTCATTCATTGAAACTAGGATTCTTCTTTGTGAAGGTTTTAAACCATCTTTTACCTCTGGTAATGCTCTTGAAACTATTACAGACATAGAATAATCTAGGTAGCTGGCTTTCATTTCATCTACTATTGGTCTAGGTATAACAGAACCTGGCTCATATGAAGGATTGTAAAATTCTTTTTCGTTTACGTCTTTTTCTTCTTCTTGATTCATAAATGTCTGTTACTTTATTTTAGTTTTAGGTTGTAAATGATAATAAACTGTTCCTGTTAGGAACGAAACTACAAAAACAATATATGGTAAGGCAACTAATTGTAGCAAAAATCCGATGCATGGAATCTGTGTAAGTACTCCTGTAATGATAGTACCAACAATACTAAGCAAATATATTATTAATAGATTTTGCCAAGCATTTCTAGTACCTCTGATAATATTTTCTGTATTGAAAGCTCTACCCAGTGAGCCCGAATCAAGGAAATTGTATATCATTATGGGCACTCCTATACCTTGAAAGTACAGGGTTAGTGCAATGAAGAAAAGGGTGAAGAGTAATCCTATGATCGCTATTGGTATACCTGCTATTGGTAGATCCGCTGTTAAAGCTATACCCCATATTATCAGAACACCTGCTGCAGCGAAAAAAATTACCATTAATATACTTACGACTGCTTGTATTATAATTTTGCACAGACCTAGCTTTAATTTGTATCCAATATTTTTATGTTCTGGCTTTTTAACTTCCTTATCCTCTTTTATATTCTTCATCATTTCCAAGTTATATCCACCTAAATAGAGTGAAATTAATATTAAAATTATTATTACAATGGATAAAGGTATTAATAATATGAGAGATATTGATGTTAAGTCTAAGCCTGCTAGGAAGATTAGTCCAAAGTATCCCCCTATAAATATACCAGTCCATATGATTACAGAGACAAGATTTATTAAACAATAGATACCAAAGGTATTAAACCAATCAGGTTTGTCGAAAGGAAACTTTAATCCTTCGTTTGTTAATTTGTCAATTATGTTTAAATTCATATATTTTTTTTACACATCTAAATTAGCACTTTTAGCATTGCTTTGGATAAATCTCCTTCTAGGAGGGACTTCTGCTCCCATCAATGTTTCAAAAGTGTTTTCAGCTAGCTCTGCATCTTCAATAGTTACCTGCTTTAATGCTCTTGTTTCAGGATTCATTGTTGTCTCCCAAAGCTGGGTTGCGTTCATCTCCCCTAGCCCTTTAAATCTGTTTATAACGACCTTTTTTGATGTATCTCCTAATTTGTTAACAAATTTATTCTTTTCTTCTTCATTCACAAAATAGTATTTTTCTTTTCCAACTTCTACTTTGTATAGAGGTGGTTGTGCAATATATATGTGTCCTTGGTCTATTAAGGGACGTAAATATCTAAAAATTAGTGTTAAAACCAGAGTGGTAATATGTAAACCGTCAACATCAGCGTCATTCATTAAAACTATTTTATGATATCTTAGCTTTGTAAGATCCATAGATTCACCTATTCCACACCCAAGTGCGGTTATGAAGTCCTTTAGTTCTGGATTATTTAAAACTCTATCTATCCTGTACTTTTGACTGTTTATGGGTTTTCCTCCTAAGGGTAGTACTGCTTGTGTTTCTCTATCTCTTCCTTGTTTTGCTGTACCTCCAGCAGAGTCTCCCTCTACTAAGTATAATTCGCAATCTTGCGGGTTTTTACTTGAACAATCTGCAAGTTTTCCGGGTAACCCTCCTCCTTCTAAAGCGCCTTTTCTGACTACCGCATCTCTAGCTGCTTTTGCTGCTACTCTTGCTTTGTATGCTAATACTGCCTTGTATACAACATTTTTTGCATCTTTAGGGTTTTCATTGAAGTATGTTTCTAAACCCTCTTTTACAATCTTTAAAACCACTTTTTGTACCTCTGGATTGTTTAGCTTTATTTTTGTTTGTCCTTCAAATTGTGGATCGGGAACTTTTACGGAAACTATTGCTGTTAGTCCTTCTCTTACATCATCTCCTCCAAGTTTTTCTTTTACTCCTTTGTTCAATTCATTTGCCTGTGAATAGTTGTTGATTGCTTTTGTTAAAGCAGATTTAAAACCTGTTAGGTGTGTTCCACCCTCTGGATTTATGATGTTGTTTGTATAGCATCTTACTTTTTCGTCTAAAGATGCACTGTACTGTAATGCACATTCAACAATTACATCTTGTTCTTCTCCAGAAACATAGCAAACGTCAGATAATGGCTTTTCATTTATATTAAAAAATTTAACATATGATTTTATTCCATCTTCAAAATACAGTTGATATTCTTTTGGATTAGATGTTCTTTCATCTATTACAGTAAATTTAAGGCCTGCAGTTAAGTATGCGTGTTGTCTACACTTTTCCAAAATTGTATTAAAACTAAACTCCGTTGTTTCAAAAATTTCAGGATCTGGTTTAAATGCATGTCGTGTACCCTGTTTATCTGTTTTTCCAATTTCTTCAACTTCTGATGCTACCTTCCCTTTTTCAAATTTTTGTCTGTATATTTTTCCATCTTTAAATACAGAAGTTTCCATTTGTTCTGAGAGAGCATTAGTACACTTTATACCAATACCGTGTAATCCTCCAGAAACTTTGTATGCCCCTTCCTCAAACTTACCTCCTGCATGTAAATTTGTCATTACAGTCTCTAAAGTTGTTTTCTTTGTTGTTGGATGTATATCTATTGGAATACCTCTACCATTGTCTTCTATGACTATGAACCCATCTTTCTTTAGAGTTATCCATATTTGATCGCAAAATCCAGCAATAGCTTCATCTACAGAATTATCAAGAACTTCTGTTACTATGTGGTGGAGTCCCTCCTTACCGGTTGATCCTATATACATTGCAGGTCGTTTTCTAACGGCTTCTAGCCCCTGCAAGACTTGGATTTTAGAAGAGTCGTAATTTTGATTTTCTGTCTTTGGCATAGATTCAAATGGTTAACGGAATTAGAAAAATTCCTTGTTAATATATCACATTATACATAAAGATTTGAAATTTTTCATTATTATCATACATCAATCCTTATCTATTTGGAAGCATATGTGTTCTAAAGCAACCTTTTTGTTTACGTTCTTTTCTATTCTAAATTTTGCTTCTCTTAGAATTTCTAGGTTTTTTAATTCTTTTGTATAACTTTCGTTATTAAATATTTTTTCTTCATATTTTTCTTTAAAATATCTTATTAATTCATCAAGAAAGTTTTGTACATTATCTTCCTTTACAATTTCTTCTACCTGAGATATTTTTTCATATATTTGTTTTTCTAAAAACTGCTCAATTTCAAAATAGCCTTTTTGAATATTATTACTCTTACTTTGTTTAGGATAGATTCTTGTGCATCTTGATAGTATTGTTTCTAATACAGACTTTTCATTGTTTGTTGTTAAAATGAGAATGGTGTTTTCTTCTTTTTCCTCTAAAGTTTTTAATAATGAGTTTTGTGCTTCTTGAGTCATAGATTCTGCATTTAGAATAATGCCGAATTGATATTGATTTTCGAAAGGTGTGTATATTATATTCCTCTGCAATTCTTTGCTTTGTTCTATCGTTATATTCCCCTTTTCTCCCGGTTGAACTATGTGAAAGTCTGGTTTATCCAGTATGTCTTCAGGCTCTTTAAAAGAAGCCCCTATATATGAATTAATGAGGTTTATCACTTCTTTTATTGCAACATATTCATCTGTGTTGATTATTAGGTATGTCATTTGTATATAGATTCTAACACACTATATGACTTGACGGTCATAGGGCTTTTTAGTACTCTTAAAGAGTATGAAGATTATTTTAACACAAAATGATTAATGGCAAATCCCAACAGGAGCATATTAGGTTATTTGGTTGAAAAAAAGATAGTTGATGTTGAGTCTGCAAACAAGGTAAGGGTTGAGCAATCCAAAACACGTAAAAGTGAAGAGGAGTTGCTTTTGCAAATGAATTTGGTTAATGAGGAGACCATAGCAAAGGCAAAGTCTGAGATGTTCAATATCCCTTACATCAACCTTGAGAATGTAACAATATATGATGAGATAGTTTCCGGTCTAAATATTCGATCGCTTAAAAATCTTCGTGCGGTTCCATTTGAGATTACAGAATCAGAAATTAAAGTTGCAATGCTTAATCCTTTTGATGTTCAAGCATTACAATCTCTTAAAGTTCAAATGAAAAAAGAACTTCCCTTTAAGGTGCATATAACTACGCGGTCTTCTCTGGATTCAACGTTTGACAAGCTTATGGGGCAGACAATTTCCTCCGAGGTTTCGGATGCTTTGGAGGATGTTGATTCTGAAGTTACTGATCTGGATTCAGAAGAAGTTGATTCTTTAAGTAATGAAAATTTAGTTGGTGCTCCTGTAGCTAGAATTGTAAATTCAATCCTGCAGTTTGCTATGAAAACAGGGGCTTCTGATATTCACATAGAGCCTTTGGAAGAAAGATTAAGAGTGAGGTTTAGGATAGACGGTGTGTTGAGTGAGAAATTATCTTTACCTAAGAACACTGCTGCTGCGGTGATTGCAAGGGTGAAAATTATTTCTAGATTAAAAATAGATGAGAAGAGAGTCCCTCAAGATGGTAGAATTCAAATAAAATCGCAAGGCAGAAAACTAGATGTACGTGTTTCTACCATGCCAACAATATATGATGAGAAAGTTGTAATGAGGTTGTTAGATATATCACAAGGTGTCCCAAAATTAGAGACTTCTGGTTTGAGAGGGACCGCGTTTGAAAGGTATGTTGAATCTATTAAAGCAACTAACGGCATTATATTGGTAACAGGACCTACAGGTAGTGGTAAAACTAGAACTTTATCCTCTTCTCTTGATCGTATTAATACTCCCGAGGTTAATATTATTACTTTAGAAAATCCTGTAGAGATTAGAATCTCTGGTGTGACTCAGGTGAATATAAATCCGGATGCAGGTTTAACATTTGCTAAAGGCTTAAGATCCGTATTAAGGCAAGATCCCGATATCGTAATGGTTGGTGAAATTCGTGACCAGGAGACTGCGGATTTGGCTGTTGAGGCTTCCTTAACGGGGCATTTAGTATTAGCAACCTTGCATACCAATAGTGCCGCAGCTTCTATCGCTAGATTAATAGAAATGGGTGTTGAGCCATATCTACTATCTTCAACACTTAAGTGTGCAGTTGCTCAGCGTTTGCCAAGGCGTATATGTACCGAATGTTTTGAAGCTTATGTACCAGCTAAAGAGGTTGTTCAAGATATCCAAGAAACATTATCTTCTATACCCAACTTTGATCCATTTAATTATGCAAATCAGGTTTGTCAAAATACTGCGCAGGATGATAAATCACCTCCAGTAAAATGCCCTTTTAGTGATGAAAGTGGTAATAAGATGTTTTATTTGTATAGAGGAAAGGGTTGTGAGTCATGTGGTTATACTGGTTACTCTGGTAGAATAGCTGTTTTCGAAGTTTTGGTAACTACGGAAGAAATGGGGCCTATGATGTTGAAGAATTCACTTGCCTCAGAATTTGAAAAAGTTGCGATTAAAGGTGGTATGGTTAAAATGACTCAGGATGGCTACTTAAGGGCATTAGAGGGAATTACTACGATAGATGAAGTATTGAGGGTTACTATGGAATAGGTTGTTTTTAAAATTTGAATGTAGTATCTTAATTTAGTAAACTAGAAACCATATGGAACAAAATTTAAACCAAAATAACAATATGAGTTCACAAGTTGGGAATAATCCTCAACAGCAAGCTGCTCCTACTCCGCCTCAGCCACCACAACCTAATCAACAAGGTCCACAGTCTGCAAACCAAGTTGGGCAATCTCAACCACAACCTCAGCCTCAGCAACCAGTACAACAACAAACGCAACAACAAACTCAGTCTCAAGGGGAAAAGGAAAACACACAGGCTACTCGTTCAGGACAGGATTTAGAGCAAGGTTTTTATACACCAGAGAAATACCCTTATACCATGGAATATTTGTTGGACTTAGTAATTGAGAAAGATGCTTCAGATTTACACTTGACTTCTGGTTATCCGGCAATGATTAGAGTAGATGGTTCATTACAGCCTGTTGGCAGTGAGATATTAACTCCTGATGACACCTTTGAGATGGTCAATGGGATATTAAAAGAAGATAAAAAAGAACTTCTTGATATTAATCGTGAAGTTGATTTAGCATATTCACATACAGAGAAAGCAAGATTTAGGGTTAATGCTTTTTATCAAAGAGAGATGGTCTCTGCTGCTCTTAGAAAAATTCCTGATGAAATCAAGACAATAGAAGAGTTAGGTTTGCCTGAAATCTACTATAATTTTGCAAAACTTGGACAAGGTCTTGTTTTAGTAACTGGTCCTACTGGACATGGTAAAACGACTACTTTAGCGGCTATGCTTCAGGATGCGAATTTAACTAGACCAGCACACATAATTACTATTGAAGACCCTATTGAATATATATTACCTAAAGGGAAAGCAATGGTGGATCAGCGTGAGATGCATGATGATACACATTCTTGGGAAGTTGCTCTAAAGAGTGCGATGAGACAAGATCCTGATATTATTCTTGTTGGTGAGATGAGAGACTATGAAACTATCTCTGCAGCTATAACTTTGGCTGAGACAGGTCACTTAGTTTTTGCTACTTTGCATACAAATAGTGCTCCACAGACTGTTGATCGTATTATTGATGTTTTCCCAGAACACCAGCAAGCTCAAGTTAGAGCACAATTATCTAATACCATTGAAGCAGTTATTGCTCAAAGATTAGTTCCTATTAAAGGAGGAGGTAGAAAAGCAGCTTCTGAAATTATGATAGCTACTAATGCTGTTAGGAATTTAATAAGGGAGGGTAAAACTCATCAACTTGATAACATTATAATGACCAGTGCGGATGTTGGTATGATGTCTTTAGAAACTTCTTTGGTTAGATTAGTCAGAGATGGCTCTATTACGGTTGAAAAGGCCCAGGAGATTGCTCCTAGACCTGAAGAAATAACGAGATTACTTAAGTAGTATCTTATGAAAAAGTTTAAATACAAGGCAAAGGATCAAAATGGGAAAGAAGTATCTGGTGTCTTAGAAGCAAAAAGTGTTGATCGTGTTGCTGAATCACTCCAAGGGCAAGGTCTTCTAGTTATAGATATTCGTGGGGAAGGATATGACTTTAGCAAACTTAGTGAGATTAATATAGGTGGTATACCTATGAAGGATAAGGTCTTGTTTATGAGGCAGTTTGCAACTATGATTTCAGCTGGTATTTCACTGAATAAAGCTCTTAGTATTCTCTCTCAACAAGTAGAAAACCCATATTTCCAAAGGGTTGTTACCGATGTAGTTTCTGATGTTGAGGGAGGCTCTTCTTTGGCTGGGGCTTTTAAAAAACACAAAGGTGTCTTTGATAACGTTGTTCTAGGTCTTTTGGAAGCTGCGGAGGCAACTGGTAATCTAGAAGAGGTGCTTAGAATCCTTGCTGATGAACTTGAAGAGAAAGATAAATTGCAAACGAAAATAAAGAGTGCTTTTACATATCCAGCGATTATTGTTGTAATAATGATAGCTGTAATTGTACTTTTGATGCTTGTTTTGGTCCCTGCTATGAGTGATATGTATGCTGATTTTGATGCAGAACTTCCATGGGTTACTCAGGTTACTATTGCTGTAAGTGATGGGATGATTGAATATTGGTGGTTGATATTGGCGATTCTTGGTATTGTTGCTATAGGAATCAAGCTGTTTATAGATACACCTAGGGGAAAACGTTCGTTCCACCTTCTTTTGCTTAAAATGCCGCTTTTTGGTAACTTAATGGTTAAGATGCAGCTTACTCAGTTTACGAGGACTCTGTCCATTCTATTAAAGAGTGGTCTTTCAATTGTCGAAGCTCTTGGTTTAACTTCAGATGCCCTTTCAAATGTGCATTTCCAAAATGCTGTTTTACAAGCTAAAGGAGAGGTTGAAAAAGGTACTCCTCTTGCTATTCCAATATCAAGAAATGAATTTTTTCCTGATATTATTGGTCAAATGATTTCTGTTGGTGAAGAGTCTGGTGCTTTGGATGGTATATTAAGTAAAATGGCTGAACTTTTTAATGAGGAGGTAAATAATATTGCGGATAATATGGCAACAATGCTTGAACCTGTAATGCTTGTTGTAATGGGTGCAGTTATTGGATTTATCGCTTTGGCAGTGTATTCTCCGATGTTTGGTTTGGCTGAAGTAATGATGTAAAATGACTATTGACATTTGAAAAAGAACGTTGTAAATTGAAAACACTGATACTTAAATTATCAAAATGAACGAAAATGAAAAAAAGGAATTATAGTGCTTTTACTTTGGTAGAAATGCTTATTGTTATGGGGATAATGATTATTCTTATGGCTGCTGGTATTGCTGGTGGTCAGTATGCGATGCGGATGGCTGCAGAAACAGAAAAGAATGCAGCTGTGGGTGATTTAGAAGCTGGTTTGACTGCTTATTTTGCTAATGCTAGGGTATTCCCCCAACCTGGAGATATGGGAGCGTTAGTAGATGATTATCTAAGTGATTATATTCAAGATTTTGATGGTGGTACGAGGAGTAATTTTTATTATTGGACTGATAATAGTCAACAGTCTTTTCTTGTATGTGCTCAGTATACTGAGGACGATGAGGATGGGGGTGTCTGTAGGGGAAATCTTAGTGCTGCGATTGAAGCTACTGGATTTGATGATTTAGCTTATAGCGTAGATGATTGGAGCAATATTACCCAAGATCAGGATTCTGGAAGTGAGGGTAATTGGGAGGCTGTAGATACATGGGATCCTGAAGCAGATGATGGAGCTGGAAGTTTTTGATGTTTTGGGAATAGAATTTTGTTTATGAGGGACGTACGCTGAATGGGTGCGTCCTTTGATTTTTGTATTGTATAATATCCCATGCTTGAAATATTAAATTACATTTTTCTTTTCTTTATAGGATCTGTTTTTGCAAGTTTTTTAAATCTATGTGTTTATAGAATAGAGCAAGAAAGTTCTTTTAGGGATATTCTTCTTGGTAAATCTTTTTGTGAGGAGTGTAATAAGAGGTTGGGATGGCTAGAATTAATTCCCCTACTCTCTTTTTTGTTTTTAAGAGGTAAATGTTCTGAATGTGATTGTAGGATTAATATTTTTCATTTTTTAACAGAAGTTATATTAGGTTTGTGTTTTGTTTTTTTATATTTCTATTCCTTTGATATCTATTACTACATTTTTCTCCTAATTCTCTATTTTTGGGCATCTTCTGACTTTTTGTATCAAACAATTCCTAAGAATATAACGGATGTTGTTCTCTTTTTAAGTTTTTTGTTTTGGTTAATAATATTATTTTTAGATTTTGATTTGTATAGGGTATATTCTGTTGTTTTTAGTTTAATAATTGCATTGTTTGTTTTTTTAATTTCTTTAAAGAAAAAAGCTTTTGGTTTAGGTGATATTATAGTTTTTTTTGTTTTAGCTTTTTGGTTTCCTTTAGATTTCTTTTTAACTACCCTACTCTATTCCATTCTTATAGGTGGTTTGGTGGGTATTTTTCTTGTTTTAAAAGACAAAACTTTTTTTAAGAAATATGTTCCTTTTTTACCTTTTGTTTTTTTAGGTTTTTTACTAAATTTATATTTTCAAGGTGAAGGTATTAATCCATTTGATTATATATTTGGTGTGTGGTAAATTGTTTAAAAGTGAATTATTTTGTTCAATATTATGCAAAAGTATTCTGGTGCTACACTTGTAGAAATGATTGTTGTGATGGGGGTTATGATTATCCTCTTTGGAATAGTTTTTTCCGCATTTAGCTCATTATTAAATGTTAATGCTGTTAATGAAGTAACTCTAGAAATTACTCAAGATATTAGGCGTGCTCAGAGATCTGCTATGATGGTTGAAAGAAGATCTGATGATAGGTGGGTTTATGGTGTAGGGATTGATTTTGGAAATATAACCGATGAAGATAATCCGAGTTATACGGTTTTTAAGTTCTGTGCCCCGGAATCGAGGTTTGATGGTAGTAATGTTAGACATACCAGTGATGTACCATTTAATAATGATTTTATGCACCCTGCTGGTGGGAGGGAGTTTTTTGGTTCGGTGAACTTAGAAGATACTTGCACAGGAGAGCCTGCGACTATTGGTGCGAATCATATCCCTAATCGTGAAAATAAAAGAGAAATAAGTCTTGAAGAGTATAACAATCTTAATTTTGAATTCTCCGAAGGTAATAATAGAGAGATAGTTTTTTTCCAGTCTGTAACAGGAAAAGCTTTTATGTATACAGGAGCAACGGGTCCTGGTTGGGTTTGGGGTTGGGGTAGTGGGGGTTATTTAACAGGATATGATCAAGGTAATTTAGAAGAGGGGGATTGGAATATTAATGAAGATGATTTTGAGCCTTTACAAATTGAAATAAAGAGTCATGATGGTGTGTCGGAAAGAGTTATAAACATCTATCCAGTATCAGGAGTTATACATGTAGATAATTTACTACACAGAGAGGATTAGTTTAAATGTATAAAAAAGAAGAATACAAAGCAGTAGGTTTGGTAGAAGTTTTGATAGCTATGGCTGTGGCTAGTATTGCTATAGCTTTATTTATAAACATGACATCTACTACCTATCGGGAAGCAATTAGAATGGAAAGACAGGATGCTTTGACTAGATTAGCTTACAGAGGTGCTTTAGGGGTTAGAAGATATGCAGAATGGACTAGAGATCCTATGGAATCTGGAGATACTTTTGATAAGGATCGTTGCTATGCAGTTGATGAAGGTGTCGATGAGGATGAGATTTTAGATAATGATATATGGAAGAGTGATTCGAGTGATATGTGTGGTAATGATGATTTTAAGTATAATATTGAATATGGCGATAATGGTGATGTTCAAGAACAGGCGTATATGGGTTTTTGCATAGATCATAGGAAGGACTTAGATGAAGGGACTATGTATATGGGGTACATAGTAACTGGATATGTTCAGGACTTTGAAGATGTGGAGGACTATACATATAATTTGGCAATAATTATTTATGATGACTAATTATAGAAGTTTTACACTTGTAGAAATGATAATTGTGATGTTCATTACAGCTATAATATTCATAGCTTTTGGAAATGTTTTAACAAATCTTATGAGAGCTTCTAACAGTATAACGGCTAGGACTAATATGCGTCAGGAGGGTGAATATCTACAGGAGATTATAACCAGGCATATTCGAAATGCTCATAAGGATGACGGAGTAAGAATTTATGTTAATGTAGTAGATGAAGATGGTGATATAGAGTTTGAAACTGATGAGGGAAATTTGTTGTTTAACCGAAATCCTACTTTTTACCCTTCTAGGGATCGTGGAAGTCCTCTTGAGAACGAAAGTGGGGTTGAAATTCATTACCGCCCTTCTGCTTCAATGGGCGAGATTGTTTGCATAGGTTATTTTAGATTAGATGAGAATAGAGTTTTTATTGCTCGTAATAAAATAGAATATGATGATGATTGGGAGACTTATGAAGACGAAGATGGCCCTTGTTTTAATCCCGAACATGATAACTATGGGGATCAGTTTTTGAAGGATTTTATGATTTTAAACTCTGATTTAGTTAGTATAGAAGGTTTTGATATTAATAGGCAGGAAGGTGGAATTAACGACATATTTATGTTTGATATAACTATGGAACCTAGATATGGAGTTGGAGGAATGTCTAGTTATGAACTAGGAAGTGAAAATATGCCCGAACATGTTAAAAGTTTTGTTGTTCAAACAAGGGGTTTTGAAGATTGGTATAACTAAAATTTCAAATTATTGACAAAGATATAAGTATGTTGTTTAATGTAAAAGTTAGTTATTTGCTTTTTATTTTTTTATGAAAACCAGAAAATACGATGCTCAATCTCTTGCTTTGGTTATGGTTCTTCTGATAGTTGGTGCTGTTATAGTTTTCGCTTTGTATACTAGGTCTGTTAGAGAACAAGAGAGGTTGGTAGGAGAAAGGGCTTCTGCGGAGGCCAATGAGATAGCAGAAACAACGGCTGGGATAATTGGCAGTTCTGATTATAACAAAGTTGGAGAGGTTTTTACTCATGAGCTTGATGATTGTGATGATTTTGGGGTAGGTTGTAATCAGGAAAATATTAGTATGGAAGATTTTGCCGAAATACTAGATGAATTACATGATTATATTGATGTATCGGAAGAATTAAGAGAACTCGGTGAAATTGGTGAAGTGGAAGATTATTGTACTGCTGATATTAGTATTAGATATGGAACAGAACGTGATGATGTTGGTATAGAAAGAGATGAGGTATATAGTCTGTTTTTAAAACCAGAAAATCCTTCGGGTTGTGAGATAGATTTTGAAATGCGTCCTGTAGATAACCCTGAGGGTTTTATAATGTCTACCTTTAGTAAGGATGGAGGTCCTGGTGAAAAATATCTACCCTATGATCGTGGGGATATTCAGGGGTATCAATATGATGGAGATTCTGGTAATTGGAAGGAACATGCTCCAGAGACTGGTCTGATAAAATTACCTGAAGACATGCCTCAAGATAGAGATGTGGTAAATATTTATGAAATACGCTTCAAGTCTTTAGGTGGTCTTTCAAGGTTATCTTGGGATGCCTCCGATGCTTGTGAGTTGAAGGATATTTTTCTAATACAAGTAGGTGCTACATGTGGAGATCGTTATGTGGGTAAAGAATTTGCAATGCCAAGTGAACCGTTTGCTCCACCCATCTTTGATTACGTATTATTTAATGGTGCAGGCGAGTTAAGACCTGAGCGTATTGCTGAGTGAATTAAAAATGTATTTAAAATTTAAAAGTTAGAATAATGGCAAAAAAAATATTATTGATAGAAGATGAAGAGATGTTGTTAGATACATATGCGGATTTTTTGGAGTCTAAAGGTTATGAAACTTTAAAAGCCAGTGATGGTTATAAAGGTTTGGATATGATGGAAAAACATAAGGATGAAATTTCTTTTTTGATTGTTTTAGATATTATGATGCCTGTTTTAGATGGTACTGAGGTTTTAAGAATGAAGGGAGAAAATGAGGAGAAGTATTCGAATGCACCTGTTTTAGCTTTGACAAATATGACGAGTGAGAGTACGATAAAAGAATGTTTTGATCTGGGTGTTGTCTCCTATTTAATTAAAAATGAAATGACAATGGATTCTTTAGTTAAGGAGATTGAAAAGATTTTAGAGTAATTTTCAGATGTCTGAAAAAAGAAAAGATGATAATCAAAAGCAAGAGAATAATGCTTCTAACAAAGTCAATTCGGTTTTGAAGGTTTTTCTTTTTTTAGTTGTTTTAGTGATTTTCCTTTTAGTGGGTTATTTAGTTTATGACTATTTCGTAGTTGATGAAGATGATGTTTTAGTAAAAGTTGGTAATGAAGAAATTACTAGGAAGGATTATGAAAAAGTTGCTAATCAGTGGAAAGGCTTTTATGAGTATACTGGTAATGAAGAAGCTTTAGAAAATTCTAAAGCTAGAATTCTCGATATTTTGATTGAGGAAATGATTATTCGTAAAGAGGCTGAAAAAAGAGGTATAGAAGTGGATCCTGATGAATTAGAGAAAAATTATCAGGAATTAGTTGATATGTATGGTAGTGAAGAAGAAATGGTGAGAGTCTTGGATAGTGCATATAATGGTTGGACTCCCGAGATGTCGAAAGATAGAAGAGAGTTAAGTATTTTGCAGGAGAAGCTCTCGGATGAGGTTTTGTATGACTACGATGTCAAAGCTATTCATATGAGGCATGACTATTGGGTGACTGATGATGAATCGCATGAGAAGGTTGAGAAGGTAAAGAGCGAGATTACTGAATTATATGAAATGATAAAAGAGGGCAAGTCTTATGACGAAGTAGTTGAGATTGCTCAGGAGGAATATTTTAGACCAATAGATAGTGCTTTGGGTTACAAGCGCATAAATGAGAGATCTGCTCCTGAAATTTTTCCCGAGGGTGATGGTGAAAGCGAATGGGACGCTATTTCTGCTCTTGAAGAAGAAGGTGATGTCTCAGAAATAGTTGATACGACTGGTTTTTATATATTTTTTGTAGTTGATAGGATTGGTGACGGTGATTTTAGTACTTGGGAAGATTTTTTGCAGTATAAGAAGGATAAATATGTGCAAAGAACTTATATATCATCTCTATACCTGAATGATATATTGGAAATGGTTATTAGTTTATTTTCTAATGACGTTTATGCTTTAGGCTCAGCATTTCAAACTGATGATAGTGACAGAATAGAAAGTTATAATTGTAATAGATGTTCTTATTCTGTTGGAGAAGCTCCTGTGGATGATCATGAGTGTGACGATGACTTGGCAACAAGGTATCATAGAGGAGCGATCGGAGGTACGGTAGAGTGTGCAGCTACTGGGGAAGAGATCTCGGGGGTTTCTGTAGAGGCAAAACCTTGTTTTGGAAATCTTTGTCCTAGTTCTATAAGCGAAGATAGTGACACTACTGACAGTGATGGGGGGTATGCTATGGGTTGTACTGGCAGTGACTGTGAAGAGTATTTAAGTTGTTGGACGAGGTGGGAATTTAAATTTAGCAAAGATGGATTTGAGACTGAAAAAACTTGTAGCTTAAGTCTCTCACCTAATGGCTCTAGAGTTAATCTTGATGTTAAATTAACTCCTAAAGCGGATCCTCCGAAATGTGGTAGTCGGGATGGTAGGGAGTATGAATGGGATGATTATCGCTGGGGTTCAGGGCGTTTTTGTGATGAAGGTCAATTGGTAAGTAGACCAGGTTTTCCAGATTATGGGGAAACATCTACTTGGAGGTGTGAATGTCCCGAAGGTATACATGATTCTGTGTCTTGCTCAGCCTGTAAAGATGAAAAACCCGATGATTGGGATCATGATTATGATTGTGCTTATGATTGTGATATGAATGAACCTGATTGTCCTGAGGTGGAAGGTGTAAGTAGACGACATGACCCTGCTTGGACTGGTTGGGGACCTTTGTTTATGGATAATAATCCTGTTGGGCATGGTGGGGCTGATGTTTGTAGTGCTGATGGTGTGGTTTGGTGTCGTAAAGGTTGGTCTGGAGTAAAGTGTATAGATGAATGTAATGAAGTTAGAAAAGGTTGTACGACTAATAGTAGATATGATGGTTGTTTGTGTGATGGTGGTAATAGAGTTGTTTCAGGTGGTTGTTATTGTGGAACTGGTTTTCAGGAGGAATATCAAAGTGGTTATTTTAAATACTGGTCAAATGCTCAAGGTTCTGGAAACTTATATCATCGAGATCAACATTGTACAAACAATACGAGGTGTTATGCAGATAGAACTTGTTATGTACGAGAACATGATCCAGAGCCTGAAATCGAACCTGATGATATAACTTTGCGTATTATTTGGTTGAGGTCAGGTCCCTTTTTTAGAGAAGCAAAATTAGATTCAGATAGTCGTAGAATTTCTTTTCCAAGACCTATGAATTCTGGTATACCATATTATAATTTAAGAGCTTCTAATAGAGATGATGATAACCCAAGGTATCAAGATGGTGATCCTTTTGATGGTATCGCGAGATATTCTCTTGATTGGGGTCCTCTACCCTCTCATAACTTATGTTTAGAACGCCAATGGTCTGTTAGACATGATCATTCTCAAATTTTTGGAGAGGAGTTTTTATGGTTATATGATTATAATATGACGCCTGGTATTAGTGTTGGACCTAGGACTGGGGTATTTAATGATACACAAAATGATTTTGTTGAGGGGCAAGAGTATACGATCGAATCAACAAATTATAGCCAAAATAGATGTGAAGGTTTAGCGGAAGGTTTACCTTTGGAAAAGAATTTTGTAGTAAATCATAAGCAAAGAGTTAAAGAAATTATTCCCGTAACTGAAGATGGTGATCCAAATCCAGAGTATGCTAATCCTAATGATCGTTTATCTGGGAATATGGAGAATGATGCTTCTGAATATGATGGAGGTGATTTAGAGCACAAAATTCATTCTGGTGAAAATGATTTGGAGCGTACAAAATTTGATTGTAGTATAGATAATCCAGCGTATTTTAAAGTTATTTTTGAAGACGAAGATGGTTGTGAGGATATAGATGTGAATTCACCTGCTCCATCCGATGATGAAATATATACAGAATTTCAACAAGATCGTGAATTACGTTTGAGGGCTAATCCTACGAAAGGTGGTAAGGATAATATATATGGTAAATTGAAAGAAACGGAATGTAATGGTACTGAAGTTGAGGCGATTTTTGAAATTACTTTTGAAAATATAGAACCTACTGTTAATCACTATGATTTAGAAGCTAAAGCTGTGGATATTCTGGGTAACGAAACATATGAAAATGGAACTCCTTGGATTCAACCATCAAATGAAGATACTTGGTCATACAGCAGTGGTGTGCAGGATAAAGAACTAAGTATTGAAGAAGTTGATGGTCAAGCAAGGCAATTGCAATTAAATTGGGGTGCTGAAGATGATTTTGGTATGAGGTTCATTAGGTCTTATGTAGCTTTAAATAATGATGGAGTTATTTTAACAGATATAGACGAGTATAGTGAAATAATTTATGATTTAGATGGAGATAGTCTAGAAATAGAAGTAGATGCTTATTTTAATCGTTACCGTGAAGTACCTACTCTTAGACATAATATGCATCAAAGAGGGCTTATTAGTGGGGAGTTTGTACCTGATCATAGAAATATTGAGGGAGAAGATTTAATAGATATTAAAAGGAATCATGATGGTGCATTAGATTTTGAAATTGTTGCAGTATATAGAGCTTGTAATTATACTCAGGAGTATGTGTCACAAAATTTGGGAGTCCCTTGGATTGCTACACGTGGTGGTTTAGTATATTCTGCAGAGAATATAAATTTGCCAGAAGGTGATGATGCTGCATCTTATAATGATTTAGGCTTGCAACATTCTAATATATCTGGAGAGACTCCAGGTTTGAGTACGGAGTGGGTTAGTTCTGGTGGTAAAATTGTGGATTTTTATGCAACTGGTAAAGAATATCAGTCACCTGTTTATGGTAATAGAATAAGGAAAGAAAGGGTCGAAGATGATTCATTTTATGCTGAATTAGTGAGGTTAGTAGAATTAAGAGGTGGGGATGATTTGGAAAAACTTGATGGTAAGTTTGTTGATAATGTTCAGATAAGGCGTCATAGTGATGATGAGGTAGAAAGTACGAATATGGAATGTGAAGATGAAAAAATAGTACATTTTATTGAGAATAATTTTAGGGTCTATCCTGAGGATTTTGATGGTAGTGTTATTGGGACCAGAAATAATGGCTGTATTTTTGTTGTTTCTGGAGATATTACTCTTGCTGAGCAAGATGGAGTAAGTGCAGAAGCTCAGACACAAGGTG
>PWFU01000066.1 GCA_003554185.1 Candidatus Dojkabacteria bacterium | reverse complement strand
CGCCGGGTCCCGGTATTTATCATGCAAATGGGGAGACAGGCTACGCACCGCAATGGCCACCGCACTGACAAAGACCAGGTAAGATTTCTCGAAAAAAAGGTCTTTTACCAGGGCCTGCCATTCTTTAAAATACTCTACCGCACCACCCGGAAAGGTTAAGTCAGTCTTAAGCCTTTCCGGTAGATAGAGGATGGTTCCCGGCAGATTCCGTGCCAGGCATTCTCCGGTACGGGCCCCGTTGCGGGTAAGGGCCACTACTGCCCCGCGCCTAGCTGCCATCCTGGCTCTCCCGGTAACCGTGAGAGAATTCCCGGTGGTAGAGCAGGGATTGGCCGGTCTTATCTAAAAAATCCCCTACCAGGATCAGGGCGGTCCGGGTTATACCCGCCTCCCGGGTAATGGCTTCCAGGTTGCCGAGGGTCCCCCGGACTGTTTTTTCATCAGGCCAGGAGGCCTTGTATACTACGGCTACCGGGGTTTCCGGGGAATACCCCCGGAGGAGTTCTTCCTGAACCTGTTTGACCATCCCGGCGGAAAGAAAGATCACCATGGATGCTCCGTGGGTGGCCAGGCTGGCCAGGTTTTCTTTTTCCGGCACCGGGGTGCGACCTTCCATGCGGGTGACGATTACCGTTTGGGAACCGCCGGGAACGGTATACTCTTTTTTCATGGAAGCAGCGGCAGCCAGAAAAGAACTGATGCCCGGAACCACCGTGTATGGCGCCCGGCGCCTTTCCAGTTCCTCCATCTGCTCTCCGATAGCCCCGTACAGGCTGGCATCACCGGTATGCAGGCGCACTACAGTGCCTCCCTCCTGGTGGAATGTCAGCATCTGCTCTACTATCTCTTCCAGCTCCAGGGTAGCACTGTTTACCAGTCGGGCCCCTTCCCGGGCATATTCCAGGATTTGTGGGTTAATCAGGGAACCGGTGTAAATCACCAGTCCGGCTTCCTGGAGCAGACGGTATCCTTTAAGGGTGATCATCTCCGGGTCACCCGGCCCGGCACCCACAAAATAGATCATGAATCGTCCCTCCCGGAGTTGTTTTTTATAATGTTACTACTCAGCTATAAAAGTAGCTTGATATATAGGTGGTGTGGGTCGGCTTATCGGCTCACCGTATCGTGGGCCATAGTTGCGGCTCAGCCTGCGGTCTTAAGCGGGCAACCTCGACAGTCGCCGGCACTCAACTGATTAAAAAGAGGCTGTTGCAGTGCCGGCTCCGGGTCGAGGCGGCACGAGACCATGTGCCGACCCGCTCAAGACCTTGTCTTCGCCGGCTATGGCAACCACTCACTTTATGCCGATGCCGCCGACCACACCACTACTTTTATCCTTTATGTAGGCCGAACTTTATAATAAAAGTAGAAAGGTAATCAAAGGTTTTATCTTTTAATTCCGACAGATCCCTGGTATAAAAACCATCGGCAAAGCCGATGCGACTGGCGAAAAAAGCCCGGCCCTCCAGCCCCTTGCTCTCCAGCAGGCTGGTTATCTCCCCGGTGGACCTTCCCGCCTTCATAATCACCAGGTTTTCAAAGCGGTCTAAAATTTCTTCCAGATCCCCCGGGGTTTTAGGTGGGGTAGTTATCACCAGGCTCTCCTCTCCCTCAGCCAGTGGGCAGCCCACCCGGGACGCCATATCATTTATGGCACTTACCCCGGGTATCATTTCTACCTCTACTTCCCGGTCCAGCTCCCAAAGGTGTCGCTGCAGATAAGGAAAGGTGCTGTAGGTCGCCGGATCCCCCAGGGTAATAAAAGCGCCATCTTTGCCCTCCTGCAGCTTTTCCAGCACCTGCCGGGCAGCTCTCTCCCAGTGTTTTTTTAGCTCATCCCGGTCCCTGGTCATGGGCAGTAGCAAATCTACTCTTTCCAGGTCTTCCCGCAGGAACTCCTCTACGATGGAAAGTGCCAGGCTATCTTTATCCCGGCGGGACCTGGGCACCAGTAAAAGGGGCACTTCTTTAAGGATGCGCCTGGCTTTTATGGTCAGCAGTTCCGGGTCTCCCGGCCCCACCCCTATGCCGTATATTTTGCCCGGTTTCACCATCTATCTCCTCCTTTTAAACTTCTATCATGTCTCTCATGTCGCGGTTTTTTCTCCGGAAATTAACGTAACCGGGTTACCTCCTTCCCACATCAGGGCTTTGCCCCGATGGCGAAGGGCCGACACCTGGATCTGAAGGGCTTCCATCAGGTACCCTCGTTCCTGTAAAAACCGGTAGGTCCGGGGGCCGTGGTCCAGAGTTACCGCGGTTAAGGCCAGTCGTCCCCCCGGCAGAAGTTTTCGGTGGCAAGATTCTAAAATGGATTCCAGGTTTCCGCCGCTTCCTCCCAGGAAAACCCGGTGAGGGCGGGGCAACTCCTGGAGAATTTCGGGTGCTTCCCCGCTTACTATTTCCAGGGAAATTTTAAAACGGTCGGCGTTTTCTTTTATCAGCTCCTGGGACCGGGGGTTTTTCTCCACTGCGTACACCTGCCCCCCCAGAAGGGCGCACTCCACTGCCACCGAACCACTGCCCGCTCCCACATCGTATACCAGGGCGCCCGGAAAAACCTGCAGGCGAGAAAGGGCCAGGGTCCTGATTTCCCTTTTGGTCATGGGAACTCCCGGTATCCGTTGAAATTCGTTATCGGGAATTCCCGGCACCTGATAGTCCCGCTGTTCATTCATTAAAAATCACCATCACGCTGTTTTGCCAGTCCCGGGAGGAAACAGCCAGGTCCGCCAGGCTGCTCCAAATAACTTCTTCCCGAGAATATGAGAGATCTTTTCCTATGGCTACCCACATTTCGGGCACTCCTTCCTCCAGAAGATAACGGGCCAGCGCCGGAGGAGTCCAGGTTTTACCGGTAAAAAGCACCACCGCTTTCTCCTCCCGAACGGCCTGGGGAAGATAAGCGGGCGGCCTGCCGTGGACGCTGATAAAAGCCGCCTCCTGCCAGGGCCTCTGGATCCGGGCAAAGAGGAGCTGGAAAGAGCTTATGCCGGGGATAAACTCCAGCTCACCGGCATCCAGGTGTCGTTTTAAATACGCGGCAAAACTAAACATGCCGGTATCCCCGGAAACCAGTACCACTACTCCTCCCCGGGCAGATTCCCGGCGGATAATTTCCAGGGCCCGTTCCAGGCGGCCATCCAGGGAGTGCTGTTCCTGGTGGGAGGAAGCAAACTCCCTTAAGAGCCGGTGCCCACCTACCAGGACCCGGGCTTCACTGATGACCTTTAAGGCTAACTCGCTGGCATAGGCCCGTCTGCCCGGGCCCACTCCCACTACTTTAACGGCAGGCGGCATCCCCATCTTCCTCCCATCTCTATGCCTTCCCGGTTCCAGCCCAGCATCTCCCCGGTAAGGTCGTATAATATCACCCCGATATTCATGGAGTAATGCGCCCTCTGGCGGCAGCGTTCTGCCGCTGCTTTCGCCAGGCGGTGATAAACCGTTAACAGGCCTTCCCTTCGCAAGAGGGAGACTGAGGCTTCCAGGGTATTAAGCTCCATGATGCAGGCCAGGGTTTCCCGCGAAGCGCCATCCAGAGCTGCATGTGCTGCCAGGGTTTCCCTCCGGGCATCCGCCACGTGGCTGTGGGTGTGGAAAATCCCCGCTGCCAGCTTGACCAGCTTTCCCAGGTGCCCAAAAAGCAGCACTCCCTCCACACCTTTTTGGGCGCAGGCGTCCAGGACCTCGCCCACGTAGTTACTGGTTTGAACCACCCGTTCCGACTCTATCCCTATCTCCCGGGCCCGGCTGGCACCCTTGCCTCCGGGGGTTAACAACAGCTCCCGGTACCCCAGGGCTAACGCCTGGTTGACCTGGGGAATGAGTGCGTCCAGGTAAGCTTCCCGGGACATGGGACGCACTCTGCCGGTAGTGCCCAGGATGGATAATCCTCTTTGAATGCCCAATCGGGGGTTAAAAGTCTTTTCCGCTATTTTTTCGCCTTCCGGGATGGACAGGGTTACCAGCACGCCCTTTTCCCGGGGTAAAAGTTCTTTTACCGCATCGGTTATCATTTCCCGGGGAACCGGGTTTATGGCTGGCTCACCAGGGGAAACCGACAGTCCGGGCCTGGTCACCCAACCTACCCCCTCACCGGCAGTTATGCTTATCGCCCCGGGGTCGTTCTTCAATTCTACCGTGGCACAGACCGTGATACCGTGGGTAACATCGGGATCATCACCGCTGTCTTTTAAAACGCCGGCGGTAACCCGGCTTTTCTGCCGGGAAAAATGTTCCACGGGTATGCTTATATAGTCGCCTTCCGGAAAGGGAACCTTCACCTGGCTCTCTTTTCTATCATAGAGCAGTAAAATTACAGCAGCCCTGGCTGCTGCTGCAGCACACGAGCCGGTAGTATGCCCCCACCTTAAATGCCGGTGCTTTTCAAAGCTCAAGGCTGTTTCTCCTCCTTAACCCGGTGTAGTCCTGGTTATTTTTGACCCTGCGCCGCAGGCGATCGTGCAAAACAAAAATTAAAATAAACTCCCGCCAGTTTCCCAGCTTCAAGAGGCAGGACGCCGGGTTTTTTCCGGTAAACTATACCCCCGGGCCATAAAAAAAACTTCTATCCTTGGAGGGTAGAAGCCAGTTTCTTAATTAAAAAATCAAAAAATGACTCCCCTTCCTCGAGGGGTTCATTTGCTATTGGCTTACAGGCAGGTTTCCTGGCTTCCAGGTCATCCTCACCGCACCCCTTCCCGGAATACCGGTGGATTATGGTACGGCTTGTAACTGGTTACAGTGGCGGGACCGCTCAGGACTTTCACCTGATTCCCTTTTACCCCTTATGCAGGGCACCTGAAACCTTAAATATTAAGTTTAAAAGTATTATACCTTATATTTTTAACTAGAACAAGATGCTTTTTGTATCATTGTTTTTTTGCATCAAAGAAGGAACAAATGTTTGTCTCTAAGTAAAAGACATTACTGATTAAATGTGGAACTCCCCCAAAAAGGATACTCGTGTTTATCTGGTAAACCAATAATTTTATTCACGCGTTTGCTTTTTTTATGGTATGTTACATCGAAATATCCAGAATAACAACTCTCAAAATCAGGTGATGCGTAAGTTGTTCCGGCATTCCAATGTATCACACCGGCGCACAGCGACGCTACGGTTTTTGAAAAGAAACCATCCAGAATTTCCTGTCCAGGAGCCGATACTCCCTGGGCTCCAGCATTTCATGGGGGATATGTTTAACGGGAGGAGCAAATACTTCCCGTTCCGGCATAAACCGGCTAACTATCCCCGCCACCATGCCCCCCTTATCTCGGAAGTCATCGGATTCGTCAACAATGTACAGCTTTGCGCCGGGTTTGGCCACGCGGATCATTTCATGGATAGCCTTTTTCTTGTCGTTAAAAAAGTTGAAACCTCCCACGTGAAACACTACATCAAAGATCTCGTCTCCAAAAGGAAGGGCTTCGG
>PWFU01000003.1 GCA_003554185.1 Candidatus Dojkabacteria bacterium | reverse complement strand
CATATCATCTCGTCGCTTTCATCGTGGTTCGGATTCCCAAAGAAGTCCCAGGGTTCCTCTAAACCGATTGTGGCTAGATCTGTGAAAGTGGCTACGTCTTTCATGTTTTCGGTTTCCTTTCCGATACCTCCGTCGCTTTCGTCAATACCAGAGGTCTCTATGTCCCAGAAAGAGTTATCTACGGTTCCTTCATTTTGTCCTATCAGACCTCCCACCTTATCTTCTCCTATAACTCCTCCAGCGGAATAGGAGGATTCGATCGAACCCTCGTTTTCTCCAATGAGTCCACCAATTTTTTCGACTGTTTCGTATTTTTCCTCGAATATCGCCCCGACTTCTCTCTCTTTGGTGCCGTCAACTATCATATAGGCCACTGACTTTTCACTCGTTATATCTCCGTACCACTCAAAGAACTCGAAACCTTCAGCAGGATCAGCATTCAAGTACACTATATCCCCTTCCTCGTGCGTTCCAGAATAATCGATGATGTCACTATATTCATCCCCATCTATCTCTACAGTTCCTTCTCCCTCTATCTGTCCTACCAAGTAAAGATCGTGGGCGGTTGGTTCTTCTATATGCTGGAAATGTACTTGGACATTTTTCTGTTTATTTTCATCCACTGTAAACCCTAATAGGGGGACTTCCTCACTCACGTCTCCTGTCCATTCTCTGAATTCATAACTTTCGACTGGTCGTGGTTTTAAATATACCGTTTCACCTTCAGTGTGTTCCTCATCATAAGAAAAAGACTCATCGTACTCTTCACCATCTACCTCCACGGTCCCCTCACCTTCTATCTCCACTTCTATCTCTAGAGTATAGGTCGCCTTTTCTTCTCCACTCACATCCCCCAGGGCATATGAGTTCTCCACCACTCCCATATTTTCACCGATGAGTCCTCCTGCTATCTTCCCATCAACATCTCCGGATGCGTGGGAAGTCAGAACAAGATTATCCACTTCATTGAGCCCGACAAGACCCCCTATCCTTTCATCTCCAATCACGTCTCCTGTGGCATACGAGTCTATAACGTTACTCCCCTCATCATGATATCGATTTGTTCCTACCAGTCCACCGACTTCTTCATTTCCACTCACAGCACCTTCAGAATATGAGTCCATGACAGTACTCCCTAAGTTCCGTCCGACTAGTCCACCTATGCGACTGTCTCCCTCCACACTCGCTTCGGCATAAGATCGCTTCACTTCCATCTCATTTTGCCCTAAAAGTCCGCCGACTTCTTCATTTCCCTCTACCATGCCTATAGAATGAGAATCCTTTATCTCTCCATCATTTGATCCCACTAGCCCCCCAACATATTTTTCCCCATAGATATCGACTTCTGTTCGTGATCCAGTTAAATATTCATGGTTTAAACCTGCTATACCCCCTATGTTTTCATATCCGGAAACATTCCCTTTGACTAAACAGTTATCTATGGTACCGTGATTCTCCCCGAAAAGAGCTCCAACTACATTCTCACCGTTGACTTCACTTTCAACTTGTGAATCTTTGATCACACCCTCATTTTCGCCGGCGAGGGTACCAACATCGTTTCCCCCTTTCACCTCAGCATCTTTGATCCGTAGATCATCTATCTCTCCTCCTTCTTCGATCGATCTAAAGATGCCAACGTTATCCTCGTCTTCTCGATCGATGTAAAGATCCCTGATCTCGTGCCCATCTCCATGTAAACTACCTTCAAAATCATCTATAGGTTCCCATCCATCCCCATCGTGGGCTTCTTCGGAGGCGTATTCGTCGTAATCATGGGTATCTTCGCTCAAAGTCTGATCGAGGACGTAGTGGTCTCCAAGATCATATCTGATCACGTACAGATCGGACCAATCTTCGATGATCTCGGGATCATCTTCTAGAGAGAGAGGGTCTAGATCTTCCGATAGATCCGCGTTTCCACTTCCTAATCCTATGGAAAAGACACTCATCACTAACAAAACAACCGCACCTACGGCAAAGTGTTTTATTGTATTCATCCTCTATCCTCCGATCTGATTTTTATACGGGTAACTCTAATCTTGCATTAACTTTAGCTTATAAAAAAATTCCGCCTTTTTTCTTGTTTTCATCCGGTTGTACTTTCTAGCAAAAGAGAAAAAGTAGGAAAATCAGGGTCTAGAGAGCTATCCTTCCGTAAGAAAGCGAAGAACAGGAAAAAATCGATATTAAGAAGTGTTGAGTTCTAAAAAATTTTCAGAGTTCATACTGAAAGAGAGCTTTATCAATGAGGCTCTCTCTGTGTTTTTGGTTTGAATTCTTTGGTGGAGGCTCAGGGATGATAGTTTGAAAGTCATCTGAATAGATGAGAGCCCGTTTGAATTTCAACATAGACAACTTGGAGAATTTTCCACCTAGAAGATGCCTAAACAGCTGTAAGATGAGGTATGAAATAAACACGATGTAGATATGAGCAAGAACTCCTTGATCTGATTCCCCTATCGGTTGTTTTAATCCAAAGTTCTGCTTTACGTCTTTGAATAGAAGTTCAATAGGCCATCGTTCTCCATACATCATCACTAGCAGTTCAACAGGGCAATCAGTGATATTTGTGAGTAGCTCAAAAGGTTCTTCTTTATCTTTTTCATGTATTCTGATCCATCTGAGCTTTGTGTTCATATCGTTCAGTTTGATAAAACCATCTACGATCTGTTTGTCCCCAACTTTCTCTTGTGTATCTTCTTCAGGATATAATCTAGCCTTGTTGAGACTGTACTTTTTTCGAGGTGTGATAAAATTTAGATCAGCATCGCTTAGGAATTGAAAGCGATCGTGATCGTCATAGCCTTTGTCAAAGACTAATATGAGATCAGTAGTGCCACAATGCTGGATAGTCTCTGTAACGAGTGTTTCGAAAAACTGTGTTTCATGTATGTCTGCATCAGTAATTTCTAGGGCAGTGGTGAGATCAGAATTTATACAGTTCCCCATATGTATCTTCATCCCATATTCCTGTTCGCCTGTTAAAGTGGAGTAACCTTTTTTCAAGAAAGGAAAAATATTCTCGTGCAGTGTAAGGAGGGATGCATCTAGAGAAACCAGTAGAGAATTGTTCAATTTTCCTATTTTTTTTCAACTGCCTTATAGCTTTTGAATGATCTTTTTTCTCATAGAATCCCTCATCTCTTGCTTTTTGAAAGAGTCCTTCAAAAACCTGGTTTAGAAAGAGCAGGTCCATGGAATTTATGTCTCTAGACTGTTGTGCTCTACTAGGTGGACCGTTAAAGAAACCAGCAGCTCTTCTAAAACCTCTGTTCGTTTTCAAGGCTTCACTTAGTTGTTCTACAGAATCCATATCATAGATATGCATCCCAATTAGAGATTTTAGCTCTGCCTCAGTGCTGTGGTCCTTCCTGTACTTGTTCATGTCTTCAGTCATGGCCTGATTTATCATCCCTTTTAGTGAGATCTCCTCAAATATCCTTTTCAACCCAGCTAACCGGGAGATCAGAGAAAAACTATTTCTATCTATTCTACTATCAATATTTTGAAGTATTGGCATCCAAAGCACCATCCTTCGATCTTTTGCTTAGGGATGCCATACTTCACTTTTAAATATATTGATTAAGATAAATCATTCAATATTCTCTGAAAATACTCCAGTAAGTTTATGCAAGAATAGAGAAAAAGTAAGAATAAAGGCAAAAAAAAGAGTACAATATACGGACCTATCAAAAGATATCATGATATGGGAAGGTACTGTTTACAATCAAGGTACTGTTTACAATCCCAGAGGTAAACGACGGAAAAAGTCTACTAGCGCTAAAAAAGAAAGAAACAATGATAATCCTGATGATAAGAATACCTCGCCCCGTGACACCAATAAGAAAAAATCGACTAAAAAAATTTTCAAGGGTCAACTAAAAGATGCAAAAGAGATTTCCGTGTTCGACTATTCTTTCAAAATCATGAAAGAGATCTTTGGAGGGCTACATATCACATCAAATGTTGCAGAAAATGTGTTCAATGTCAAGAGTAAATTGGAAGAACACAGAACTATGAAATTTGGTGAAAGGATTCTGGTATGTGTCCTGTATGGAGAGTTGATCTTAAAGGATATGGATTATGATGAGCTTATTGACTTTCTTAAAGATGAAGTGATCACTCTGAACTTCATCAAAAATAAAACCTTAGCTAGATCCGGTCTTCAAAAAAATGAACAGGAGAAATCTCCTAATGAGACTATCATCAAAGATGCAATAGAAAATGATTGGAAACTCGCTATCCACTATCGGGATAGGAACCGAAATCATACATCTAGAGTGATATCACCCTTAGAACTTGACAGAAATTCATACGATGATATAGTTCGTATAAAAGCCCACTGTCATCTCCGGGACGCCGAAAGAACCTTTCTCCTTGGCCGTATCAGAGACCTGTCTATTTTTGATCCGGATCCGTTCTGTCTCACTCAAAACTATAGCCGATGATCTAGGACATTAACCAAGGATTGTTCAAATTGATAGCTTTATACCTCATTGCAGATAGTACCAACTTTAAATGTGAGTAGAACTCCATATTTAAAAAATGTAATATCTATACTAGGTATTCGGAACTACTGAGAACTTTCTTCTCAGCTACTCCTGGTAGGTATCCTTGGTGTTCTGACTCCTGTGAATATGTGTTGTAGATGATTCCTTCTCTAGCTAGCCTTTTGTTAACCGACCCAAAAACGTAGTGCCAGGCCTGTATGAAGAACTCATCGAAGGGAACCCCGTTCTTCCTCGGCCTAGTCTCTTCTAGGTCCGACTTAAACCGGTCCCAATTCTCATCGAGCCAATTTCTCAGAAGAGGGACTAGGAGTTCAAGACATTCTGAGATCATCTCTACGTCCTCCTCGGTAAAGTAAGGTATCGAAAGATGATAAGTTCCTTCTTCCTTTTCGATGTAATGCATCTTCTCCAGCATAGAGACATGTTTTTTCGATAATTTTTCTTCTAAAGTTCCTTCAAGTTCTTTCACATCTATACCGTCTTTACCGATCACCTTTATTATCTCAGCTAGTTCTGAAGCCAATTCTTTTCTCTTTTCAAAGAGTAAGGATCTGTATTCTTTTCCTCCCTCGAAATCAAAATCAAGTGAACTGTGCAATATATCTGGCAGTGTATCCCTCTTAGTTTCCGTGTGATGATCTCCGAAGGTGTGGAATATTGGGTCCATCTCTATCATGTGCCCTCCCCAATATATCTCTTTCAGCATCTCTTCGTCCTGTTTTTCGCCCCATAAGATGTATTCGTTACCACCGGCTTGTGGCTTTAAGTTGTTGGCTATGTCCCACTTTCTGAAGAACGTTAAAGATCCCCAGTCCAGAAAATAACATCCGATTATCAAGAAGGCGAGTTTCTCTTTTTCCCCCTTGTCGTTTTCATATGCTGAAAGTACCGATCCTATCTTCTCCTTTTTAGAGACTATCTTTTCTACTAACTCTTCGGCGTAACCCTCACATATATCGAAGATCAGTTCGTTATCTTTTTT
>PWFU01000107.1 GCA_003554185.1 Candidatus Dojkabacteria bacterium | reverse complement strand
TGGGGTGGATGATGGGACTCGAACCCACAGCCCTCGGTACCACAAACCGATGCTCTAACCAGTTGAGCTACATCCACCATAATCAGAAATTTGATATAATATATTATACTATAAAAAAGAAATTTTTTGAAAATATGGGAAAAAATTTAAAAATCTTAACAATAAAAAAACCAGAAGAATTAAAAACTCTAAGAGAAAAATCTAAAAAAGTAAGTAAAAAGAAAATAAAATCTGAAAAATTTCAGAAATTCTTAGACGAACTAATAGAAACAGCACGAAACCATCAGCTACCAGAAGGATGGACAACAGCAGGACTAGCAGCAATACAAGTTGGAAAACCACTCAAGGTATTCATAATATTAGAGACAGAAACAAGAGAATACAAAACATTCATAAACCCAGAAATAGAATACATTGGAAGTGAAAAAGAAAAGGACATAGAAGGATGCCTAAGCCTACCAGATGACCAATCAGAAGTTTCAAGACATAGAAAAATAGAGGTTAAATATACAAATAGGCAAGGAGAGAAAAAAAAGGAAAAATATGAAGGATTTGATGCAAGAATAATACAACATGAATATGATCACCTAGAAGGGAAATTATTTGTAGACAAAGCTTGATATGGAAATACCCACAAAGCAAAACCCTATTAAGAAAATAATAATATATTTTTTAATAATCTTTGGTGTAATAATTACAGGAACATACATTTTTCAATTAGAGGTAGAAAAAGAAGAAAAAACTGAAGAAAAAGAAATTGATAAAAAAGAAAAAATAGTATGCTTGGATACAAACCTACCAGAAAAATTCCAAACAGAAATTGAAAAACTAGAAGTAGATATGGAAGTTGGATACAAGGGTGAAGAGTGTAGTGTCATTATTGAAAGAAACACAAAAGACATCTCAGAGTATGAAAGAATGTGGACAGAAATGTTTGCATTAGTAACAAAATACAATTCAGAATTGAAAAACATCTCTTCAGAGAATTTAGAACAAGCAGTTAAAGAAGGAAAATTTGAGGAAAAGGAATTAATTTGGGACTCAGAAACTGAAAAATTTTTAAAAACCAGATTCGAAATGGGAGTAGGATATCCAAAATACACACAAGAAAGAATCAAGGAAAAAGTAATGGATGAAGAAAGTATAGCAATAGTACCATTTGAAAAAGTAAAACCTGAGTACAAAGTAGTGTCTGTATCAGATAGGACTCCCTTGGATGAAGATATAAATGAGTTGGCGTATAGATTGTCGGACTCATTTTACATCTCTGAAGGAGAAAATTCTGTAAGAGAAAAAGTTAAAAAACAACTTGAAGAAAACCTAAGTAAGGGAAAATACAAACCAGAAAAAATATCAAATATCGTTATCACAGGAACATCTAAAATAGGAACAGGAGAACAACACAGTGTGCTGAAGGAAAAAGGACATGAACATATTTTAGGATCTGTAGCAGACATTCTAAAAGAAGCAGATATTGCACACATAAGTAATAAAACATCAATATTACAAAATTGCCCTCAAGAAGACTCTAACAATCTTTGTAGCCCAATTGAAACAATAGAACTGCTAAATTATGCAAATATAGATATAGTTGGAATGACAGGAAATCACATTGTAGACTATGGAGGAGAAGAATTTAGAAACACCCTGGACCTATACACAGAAAATGATATTAAATATTTTGGAGCAGGTAGAACACTTCAAGACGCTCATAGACCAAGAATACTAGAACTTGGAAATATTAAAATCGCTTTTTTGGGATACACTAATACACCACCCGAAATATATTGGTCAAATGAAAATAGGGGAGGAAATACAACAATAAGTGAAAGCATTTTGGAACGAGATATAGCAAGAGCAAAAGAAAATGCAGATTATATATTTGTTGAAATGCACCTCGAAGAACAGCAAGAAGAATATGCAAAAACAGCTATTGACCAAGGGGCAGATATAGTTACAGGAGTATATTCAAAAAATAAGGGAGATATAGAGTATTATGAAGATGGAATAATATTCTATGAGCTAGGGAACTTTTTAGCTTCACAAGATAATGGAATGATCATTAATCATATATTTTACAAAGATAATTACTTAGTATACAATGTTGTAGATACGTATGTATCTGATAACATACAGGTTAGTATAGAATAGAAAAAATAATTTAAAGAAAAAATAAAATGAAGAATAAACTGCTTAAAACATCTGTAACTATTGTTTTGCTACTATCACTTTTAGCAATTCCATTTGTTCTACATGCAGACGAAGACGACAGTGATGATGAAGATATTAGAGATGTGCGAGGCGAGTTAGATAGTATAGAAGAAGACAGAAGAAAAGAAGTCGAAGAACAATTACTCCTAGATATACCCGAAGTTACTGACAACCCGAACCACGTCATAACATTTAGAAATCCATCAGAAGAAGAAAATGTATATATTGAAATAGATGGTGATGACTTTAAAGAAATTGAAAGCCCATATAATCTACCATCACTCAGTTTAGGAAGACATAATTTGATATTTAAGTTTCATGACGAAGATAATACCGAAAGAAAAATAGAAAGAACTATAACCGTAATTCCAAGAGCACCTAAAATAAAGCCACCAGAAATAACAGAAGAAGGAGCAAAAATCTCGGGGAGTGCACTACCAAATTCTCAAGTCGAAATCTTTATTACAAACGAAACTTACAATGAAAGAGTGGTTACTAATGTAGATCATCAAGGAGAATGGGAGAAGGAATTCTCAAATGAGATAGATGATGGTGTATATACAGTAATAGCAATAACCAGGAGTAGAGGATATAGTAGCCAGTATTCGGAACCTTTGGTTTTTAGAGTAGATAGAACATCACCAATAGAAGAAAAAGATTTGGAAGACCAAGATAGTGTAGCTTTTTCCTTAGAACAAATAGACCTAAGAGATATCCCAGGGACAATAAATAATTTAACTTCAAATAGGGATCTGTTCATTGCACTCGTATCAACTTTAGCTATTGGCCTTGTTCTTGGAATAATAATTTTCTCTGTAATAAATAAATTAATACAGAGAAAATCTAAAAAAGTTTTTAAACAAGCTCTTAATAAATCATCTAAACGAAATAAATTACAAGATTTGAGAGAAAGACAAGGCAAAAGCGCTACAGAAGAAACAGAAGAAGAGGAAGAAGATAGCGATTTTGAAAAACAATTTTTCGATGAAGAAGACGAAATACAAAAACCAGAAGATGAATCCGAAGAGATACAAGAAACGGAGAAAGATGATACAGAAACTGAGCAGGAAAAAGAAGAGAATACTGAGGAAAAAGATGATGGTATTAATCCAGAGAAGCTTAAAGATAAATTCAAGGCTTTAAAAGGCAAAAAAAAGAAAGAAAGGAAAGGTATGTCTTCTAAAGCAAAAAATGTAGAGAAATCTATGACATTATCCAGAGAAGAATTTTTGGAGGAGTATGAAGAACATAAGCCTAAAAGTAAGAGGGGCAAGGCAAAGGGCAAGAAAAAGGACAAAAAGACTGATTAATCCCAACGCCAATCTTGAATATTATCAAATCTATCACAAGGTATAACTAGATTATCTAGGTCGTATGCCTCCAATCCATCTCTTGATACGAAATATTTTTCAGGATGATATAGAAAAATAGCAGGAGAATCATCAACAACATATCTGTGAAAAAGCTCATAATCCTCTTTTCTTTCTTCACGATCAAATTCAGTTCTAGCGTTTTCAAGCAATATATCAACCCTTGAATATTCATATCCCGAAATATTTAAATGTGGATGATCTATCCTCATGGAATGCCACAAATTATACTGATCAGGATCCACAGTTAACTCAATCTCATTTAACAAAAGATCAAAATCCCTTCTAGGTAAAACTTCCCTCATCAACTGGTCATAAGTTAAAGGAACCAAGTTTAATAATACACCTTCATCTTCTAATAAATCCTGAAGAGTATAAACAAGTCTGTTGTTAATATCAGTGTCCAAAAATTTAAGCTCTAAAGAAAGAATCCTCTCATCTTCGGTTGTATAATATTGACCATCACGTTTATAACCGAGTTCTTCTAATAGTTCTTTCGCTTCTTTAGGATTATAATTTTGAGCCTCCAATTCTTCACTAAAAGCCCAGGATGTTTTTGGTATAGGACCTTTAGAAGGCTCACCATAAACCCGAGATTTTTCTAACAAACTATCTTTATCCACTAACCAAGATACTGCTCGTCTAATTTCCGAATCCTCAAAAGCACTCTTCCTGTTATTAAAATAAATCATTTTGTTCCTTCTGTACAACACAGAACTCTCTACATTAAAAAACGGATATTCATCCAAATAATCTAACTCGTAAATATCAACATTACTAATTAAATCCAACTTATTATTCTTAACTGCAAGACCTAATTCATCATAATCCTCGAAAAAAAGATATTCATATTCCTCTATTTCAAAATCATCTTCTCTTGCATTTAATCTAAAACCATCACTTAAAATCGCATCTACTGAGAATTTCCCTGATCCCACAGGATTAGCCAAACCCTTAGTTCTAGAAAAATTTCCTAATGAGTATCCTTCGTATATGTGTTTTGGAATCATATATTCCGAGATTGCTTCCCAAAACGTTGCATTTGGTTCTTCTAAGGTAAACTCTATTTCATTTTTACCAACTTTTTCTACTTCCACACCTTCCAATGCCGAACCATAAGTTTCTTGACCATAATCCTGAGCTAAACGTATAGATACTTCAAAATTCCAAATCACGTCTTCGGCTGTAAGCCTCTTACCATCATGCCAAAAAAAATCATCTGATATCTCAAAAAAATATTCCAATTCTGATTTCTTTTCCCATTCTTCTGCAATACTAGATACGGGCTTACCATCAGAATCCAATTCTATAAATTTGTCGTAGACTAAACTATAAAAATCTCTATCTACTTGATTCTCAGTTAAATACATAGGATTTGTAGAAGTCATGCTACCAACTGTCCCTTCAACCACCTTATTTTCATCCTTTGGATCTAGAATGTTTCCTCCCGTAGCAGATGTCAAAAAAACAAAAGAGAAGTAAGCTAAGAAAAATGCTATTAATACAGTAAATAGGGGGTTAGTAAAACGTATTATATTAAAAAGAAATTTTGGATAATTCCAAAAGAATTCTCTAATCTGTAACTTTGAAAAAATATTCTTCATATATCAAGAGATTAGCCAGAATACTTAACTATAACAAAGGAATTGATTGCAAAAGCAACAATTAAAACGATAGTAGCATAGTAAAGAAAAGACTCTACTCCACGACGTGTTCTAAAGTGTTCTCCACCACCACCTCCACCAAATAACTGTCCCATACCCTCAGTACGATTTTGGAGCATAATAAAAGTTATTAAAAGTATTCCCATAATTATCTGTGCAATCAATAAACCGCTTAGAAGCTCTTGACTCATATTACGATTCTTCCAATAATTTAACTAACGATGATAACAGGGCAACAACAAAAGCCAAAACTGCTATAGAGCTTATTTTATCAAATTCAAACTCCTTTATCGATACCCAGTCCCAATTCACCTCTTGAACAACTATTGGATCAATATCAAAGCCAGGGAGGAACATATAAAAGATGTAGAATATTCCAAAAACTATTAAAAAAACAGCTAATAATCTTGTTAAAAAAACAACTTTAACTGTTAAGAATTTCAATAAATGTTTAGAAAAAACCATCCCAAAACCTACAATTAAAAGGACTAGTGCCAAGGGGATAATCTCATCTGGTAAATCCAAAGCTTGGAAAAACAATCCCACGAATGAGAAACAAAAAACATAGATTATAAACTCGTAAATCGTCTTTTTCATATACAAAAAACACTTGCTCAAAATACTTACGATAAAGTATACTAGGAGAGGCTCAATTTAACAAGTAATGGTGACGTAGCCAAGCTGGTTAAGGCCGTGGTCTGCAAAACCACTATCACGGGTTCGAATCCCGTCGTCACCTCCATCTTGCTTAAATATTTGGAGTACGAAACACCAACTATCCTTGTAATAGTACATTGGTGTAGAATATAATTGTGGTGTTATGTTTTGCCGAGATGGTGGAATTGGCAGACACGCAGGACTTAAAATCCTGTGCCTTTTCTAAGGCGTGCGAGTTCGAGTCTCGCTCTCGGCATTTCTACTAATCTATATCCGCAAACTTATCAGGATCTGAATTTCCACATCGAGGACACGCACTTAGTTTTTCCGCACCTTCATAGACATATCCGCAGTTTAGACATTTCCACCTTACCCAAGATACCTCTAAATCTTGAGAAACAAACTCATCTGCCACATCAACTTCAGGCGTGGGATTTTCTTGATTCCCTTGCGTGGAATTTACGTCATTTACGTTATTTTCCATACAAACAAATAAATAATTAATCTTTTTCATTATACTTTTACAACTTCACAAACTCAATAGCATATAGTATATTGGTGTAAGATGAATATGAAACGCAAAAATGGTATTGCAGAAAACAAAAAAGAACAAAGAGGAAAGCCAGATCTTTCGCTCTTGGTGTTTACTGGATTAATGGCCTTTTTGGGAACCATAATGATTTACAATGCAAGCTCATATACTGCCCAACAAGAATTTGGTGATCAATTTCACTTTCTTAAATTACATCTACTGTGGATTATAGGGGGGATACTTGTAGGAATACTTATCTATTCAATAGACTACGGAAAGATTGTTAAACACATTACTCCCTTTTTCATAATTTCAATAGTTCTACTAATCTTGGTCTTAATTTTTGGAACAGAGATTAATGGAGCTACGAGATGGTTTGAAATAGGGTCAGTTAGGCTACAACCTTCAGAATTTGCAAAACCTATTCTCATAATATATCTAGCAGGATGGTTATACAAATACAATCAAAAGACCAAGAATCTTGAAGACGCTACGAAAAAGGTCCTGAATAAAAAAGCTTGGGAAAAAAGTTTGATTTACTGTGCAATAATTGCATTATTCGCTATTCTAATAATGTTGCAACCAGATATGGGAACAACCCTCTTAATACTTGCAACCACAATTATAATGTACATTCTTTT
Organism: Candidatus Dojkabacteria bacterium; assembly: GCA_003554185.1. Taxonomy (GTDB): domain Bacteria; phylum Patescibacteriota; class Dojkabacteria; order SC72; family T1SED10-24; genus T1SED10-24. The sequence goes on along the minus strand of PWFU01000107.1, from coordinate 60,721 downwards.
TGCTACTCACAGATATCAAATACACAACATTCTTAAATTATGTGCAGTTGGTGTAGTAACCATAGTCGCAGCAATATTATCCGCTCCCTATAGATTTGAAAGAGTCTATACATATTTACAACTTTTAGCTACAGGAGAGGTCGCAGACCCAAGAGGTACAGGATACCAGTTACATCAAATTTTGATAGGTATAGGGTCGAGTGGATTTTGGGGAAAGGGCTTTGGACAATCAAGACAAAGATTTGGATATTTGGTTGAAAATACAGCATTTACTGATTCAACTTTTGCAGTATACCTAGAAGAATTCGGAGTTATTAGTGCACTGCTGTTAGTTGGATTATGGATTTTCTTCTTTTTTAAGGGATATCAGATTGCCAGAAATGCACCAGATCAACATGGGAAAATGATTGCTATTGGAATAACAATATGGCTAGTACTACAAACACTATTAAACATGGCAGCAAATGTAGGTATAATACCAATTACAGGTTTACCTTTACCATTCTTAACGTATGGTGGTTCTGCAACAATAGTTACTTTTGCAGCAATAGGATTATTATTGAATATAAGTAGCTATAGTAATCTAAAATCAAATAATCACAGTAATGCCAGAACTAGATAAAAAAATAGTCGTCACAGGAGGAGGCTCAGGAGGACACACCAATACAGCCATCGCATTTATAGAAGAATTAGAAAATAAATATACAAATGCGCTAGATAAAGTTTTGTACATAGGTGGAGACCTTGCTATGGAGGGAGAAAAAGGTAAAAGCATAGAAGAAAAAATATTGAAAAAGACCGAGATAAAGTACAAAATAATAAGAGCAGGAAAACTTCAAAGGTATTTTAATCTTCAAACAATAAGGTTGTTGTTTAGAAGCATAGGAGGACTAATCGATAGTTTTAGGGTATTGAAAAAAAACAAACCCGATTTAATATTTTCTACAGGAGGTTATGTAACCACGCCTGTATGTATCTCAGCTTGGATATTAAAAATACCAATATATATACATGAACAAACAATAAATGCTGGCTTAGCAAACAGAATTTCTGGAAAATTTGCGGACAAAATATTCATTACATTTCCCCAATCAAAGGAACACTTTTCTACAAACAAGGTGGTACACACTGGGAACATAATAAAAAAAGATGTGCTTAAAGAAAAAAAATCTGGAGAAATCGCAGAGGTAATAAAAAACATGAAGAAAAATAAAGAAAAACAACCAATTATATATATATCAGGAGGAAGCCAGGGTTCACACATAATAAATGCAACAATAAGGGAGATGCTAGATTATCTTGTCCAACATTATCAAATAATTTTACAAACAGGGGATAATACAATACACAATGATTATAAAAAACTAAATAGAGATAGACAAAAACTACCTAAATCAAAACAAGACTCATTTTATCCAATCAAATACATAAACTCTTCAGAAGTTGGTACAGTATACAACAACATGGACCTTTTTATAGGTAGAGCAGGTGCTAATACCATCTACGAAATTGGATTATTACAAAAAAAATCCATCCTTATACCAATACCTTGGGTAAACAAGAATGAACAGTATCATAATGCCAGAGTTTTAGAAAACCTAGGACTTACAAAAATAATACCCGAAGGAGAATTAATATCAGATACTCTGTTTGATGAAATAAATAAAATGCTTAACAAAGAAATTAAGGTTAAAAAAGAAGACATAGAAGAATGTTTTCCAAAGAATAGTATAAAAAAAATATTCAAAGAAATAGGTATATAACCATTTAGACGGGAAAACTTTACCTTCGAGTTTTTAATATGCTAGAATAGAGCATGGATCAAAATGGAGAATCAATAGATATAAATCAATATTTTTCTGAAAGAGCAGGTGATGCTATACAATATGCAGCAGAAGAAGCTCTTGAAGCAGGTAGTAGGAGTATAGATACAGAACATTTACTGTTGGGTATATGCCGAGAAGATCCAGTAGTACAAAAGATTTTCAAAGAACTTGGAGTTGATTCAAATATCCTTACAGAACAAATCAAATCATCCTCTCAAGAGGCCCCCCAGGCAGTGTCTTCAATGCCTAATTTAAGCCCAAGAGCGAAACAGGTTTTGCAGATTAGTTTCCAAGAGGCAATGGAGCTTAAACATAATTACATTGGTGGAGAACACATTCTACTAGGTTTAATTAAGGAAGGGGAGGGTCTAGCATCACAAATATTTTCTAAATACGGTATTTCATACACCAAGGCTAGACAAGTCGTTGTAAAAGCAGTAGGAGAAGGAGATAAAGAAGGTAAAGCTGCACAGGAGACTGATACACCTAATTTAGACAAATTCTCTAGAGATTTAACAAAGCATGCAAAAGCAGGAAAAATTGACCCCGTTATAGGTAGGGGCGATGAAATTACAAGAGTTGTTCAAATACTTTCAAGAAGAAAGAAAAACAACCCCGTTTTAATAGGGGAGCCAGGGGTTGGAAAAACAGCAATTGCAGAAGGTTTGGCTTATAGAATAACTCAAGATTTAGTGCCAGATGTATTAAAGAACAAACAAGTAAAGGAACTCGATATCGCAAGTTTAGTAGCAGGATCTAAATACAGAGGAGAGTTTGAAGAGAGAGCTAAAAAAATAATATCTGAGTTAGAAAAATCTGGTGGAGATATAATACTTTTTGTAGACGAGTTGCACACAATAGTTGGATCTGGAGCTCAAGAAGGACAAATGGATTTATCAAATATGTTCAAGCCCGCTCTAGCTAGAGGAGAGATCCAAGTTATAGGGGCTACTACGTTAAATGAATACAAAAAATATATTGAAAAGGATGCCGCCTTAGAAAGAAGATTCCAACCAGTTTTAGTAAATGAACCAACTATTGAGCAGACAATTGAGATTCTAGATGGACTTAGAGATAAATATGAGGCCCATCATAAAGTAAAAATAACAAATGAAGCATTAAGTTCTGCCGCACATCTTTCTGCGAGGTATATAAAAGATAGATTTTTACCCGACAAGGCAATTGACTTAGTAGATGAAGCATGTAGTAAGGTTAAATTAGATAAAACATCTGAGCCAGAAGGTATAAGGCAGCTCAAAGACAAAATAAATAGATTAGAAAGAGAAAGAGAAGCATTAAGCCGCTCAGGGCAACATAAAAAAAGTGCTGAGCAAAAGGTTGAAATAGAGAAATTACGTAAAGAACTTGAACCACAAGAAGAAGAGTGGAATAAGCAAAGAGGAACAGGAACACCTAGAGTCACAAGTGATGATATAGCTGAAGTAATATCCTCAACTACTGGTATACCCGTTGCTCAGCTCAAAGAAAAAGAGAAGGAAAGACTTCTAAAGCTAGAAAAATGCCTGCACCAACAGGTAGTAGGGCAAGAAGAAGCAGTTAAAGCAGTTTCAGAAGCAGTAAGAAGAGCAAGAGTAGGACTCAAAGATCAAAACCGACCAATTGCTTCATTCCTTTTCATGGGACCAACAGGAGTAGGAAAAACACTGTTAGCAAAAACTCTAGCCACACAAATATTTGGAGATGAAGAAGCGATGATTAGACTAGATATGACAGAATACATGGAAAAGTACAGCGTTTCAAAACTAATAGGCTCTCCCCCAGGATATGTAGGATACGAAGAAGGAGGACAATTAACAGAAAAGGTTCGCAGACAACCTTACTGTGTCATACTCCTAGATGAGATAGAAAAAGCACATGAAGATGTCTTCAATATACTATTACAAGTACTAGATGATGGAAGACTAACAGATGGTAAAGGAAAAACAATAGATTTCAAAAACACAATTATTATTGCAACAAGTAACATAGGCTCTAAAGAAATAATGGAATATATGAAAAAGAACAAGAAGGAACAAAAATGGGATAAATTATACAACCACCTTTTCGAGAAAATTAAGAATTATTTTAGACCAGAATTTATTAATAGATTAGATGATGTAATAGTATTTAGAGCATTAGATGAATCACAGATTGAAAATATTGTAGAAATTCTACTTGAAGAGGTTAAAAACATGGCAAAAGCACAAAATATTGAAGTAGAATTCGATGATTCTGTAATAAAACACCTATCAAAAGTTGGTTTTGAACCTGAATTTGGTGCTAGACCTCTAAAGAGAACAATACAAAAAGAGATTGAAAACCCGCTTTCTCAGAAACTTTTGTCTGAAGATATAAAAGATAAAGACAAACTGCTAGTCAAAGCAAAAGACAATAAGATAAACATTGAGAAAAAGAAATAAAGCTTATTCCTTTATTTTTTTACGAGCCCTTTGATCACTCTTAAGAGCTCTAAAACGGTCTCGATCTCGAGTTTTCATAGTAACTGATTTGCCATTAAAATAAACATCCACTTCATCAACTCTTTCTAGATCTTCTACATTCTGATAAAAACGAAACCAGGAAGGATATCCTTTTACATCCTTTAAATGTATAGCATTAATAGCATCTAGCAAAAATCCTTCAAAATATCCACTTTCCATCTTAACCCAAACTTTAGTTCCTTCATTCAAACCAACAACCCTGGATTCTCTCTTATCTTTTTCAGATTCATCAACCTCCTCTTGACTTTCTTTTTCATGGGCAGAAGTATCGAAATCATCCATACTCATCTGAATCATCTTTGCAGATTCTTCATCATTCTCATCTACATCTTCCTCTTCAATATATACAAAACCTTCACCATCTTCACTCATCTTCATCTGTTTTCCCTGTTTTCCCTGTTTTTCAGGCGGCAATTCATATCTAAAACCCATACTTAATTATAACATAATGTTTGATATACTAGGAATATATGTACATAAATCTTGAAAAATACAAACTTCCAAATTTTAGACAAAAACAAATAAATCATGCAACATTCAAAAATCTTGTGAACAGCATTGATGAAATTACAACACTACCAGAAGAAATAAAAGAAAAGATCAAAGAGGATATTGTATTTCCGAGCATAAAAGAAAAAAATACATTATCTGAAAAAGATACAATCAAAACCTCATTTGAAACAGAAGATAAAAAAGTATTTGAAGCAGTTTTATTAAAACATGAAAATGATAGAAACACCATTTGCGTATCCTCCCAAGTAGGATGTCCAATAGGGGGTAAATTCTGTGCAACAGGTAAAATGGGTTTTGAAAGAAATCTAAATTATCAGGAAATAATAGATCAAGTATTACACTTTGCAAGAAAACTCAAAGAGGAGGATAAAAAAATTACAAACATTGTTTTCATGGGTATGGGAGAACCTTTCTTAAATTTAGAAAATTTAGAAAAAAGTACAGACATATTAACTAATCCAGAAGAATTTAACCTGTCACAAAGGAGATTAACAGTTTCCACCATATGGACAGGTAAAGAAGTTTTGGAGTTCTTTAAAAAGAAAACACAAATAAATCTGGCAATTAGCTTACACAGTGCAATACAAGAAAAGAGAGAGCAATTAATACCTATAGCAAAAAAAATGCCTTTGAGACAAATAGTAGAGGATTTATACGAATATTTCGAATTCTCAAATAGAAGGATAACCTTAGAATATACATTATTAAATGGCGTTAATGATCAAAAAGAAGATCTCAAAGCTTTACAAGAATTTGTTTTAAAAGATCTAGGAAATTACAAAAAGTTAATACATATCAATCTCATACCATATAACATGATAGATAATACATTTCATCCTACCAAGGAAAAAGAAATTAAAAATTTCAAAAGAAAGTTAGAGAACAAAGGAATTAAAACCACAACTAGGAAAAGCCTAGGACAAGATACCAAATCAGCCTGTGGGATGCTACAGGGGTAGATTATTTTTCTTCTTCAACCACATCCAAAACTAATTCACCATCAGTTACATCAACAACCTCTAACTCAGTTCCACAAAAAGGGCACTCCACAATGTCACCAACACGATACTCCTTCTCAACAAGTTCTATTTCATTTTCACATTCTAAGCACTCTATAATCTTCTTCATAGAATCTAAAACTCATCTTAACAGTACACCATTTTAACATAATATGCTAGAATATGGAATATATTTAAAGAAAGGTTCTATGGAAAACAAATATATAGCAAAAACATCAATAAAAAAGATATTTACTTTGCTCCTCCTGGTAATAGTAGTAATTGGAGGAATCGTAGCATATTCTATGTATAACAACTACAGGGAATACATAGAAGAACCATTATACGATGAAGATGAAAGAATAACTATTGAAATAGAACCAGGGAGTAGTACTGAGGAAGTTCATCAAGAATTGAAAGAAAATAATTTAGAAATAAACAAGCAGTACTATAATATGTATCTACGTCAAAATCCTGAATTAGCTTCCGGAATAGAAGCAGGGAGGTTTGTTTTAAACAAAAATATGAGCCTTAAAGAAGTTATACAAGAGCTTCAAGAGGCAGGGGTCGTCAATATTAGAGCAACATTTCCAGAAGGAATAACATACAAACAAATGTCAGACATTCTAGAAGATGAATTCTTTGTTGCTTATGAAAGTAATTTTAGCTCTAAAGAATTTGAAAACATTGTTGAAAATCCAAATCAATATACTTTTGACCAAGATATTGAAGAGTTTTTAGAAATAAATAAACCACAAAATAATAGCCTAGAAGGCTTCCTATATCCAGCAACTTACGAATTTGACCCAGAAGTAAAAACAAAAGATATAGTATCAAGATTGGTAAGAGAATTTATGAATAGGATAGAAAATCTACAACAATCACAAACCAACCGTACTCTTTATCAAAACTTGATACTGGCATCTATAGTTGAAAAAGAAAGCTATACCGACGAAGAGAAACCACTCGTAGCAAGCGTTTTTCATAATAGATTAAAAATAGGGATGAAATTAGAATCTGATGCTACAATAAATTATGTCACAGGAGAAAATAGACCAAGACCCACATATGATGATCTTCAAGTACAATCACCCTACAATACATACCAAAATGTTGGATTACCACCAACCCCAATAAACAATCCAAGATTTGAATCTATAGCTGCCGCTGTATCACCAGAGCCCTCAGACTACCACTATTTTATACACGAACAAAATGAATCAAGGCAAGTACACTTTGCAAAAACACATGATGGGCATTTAGAAAATGTAAAAAAATATCTAGACTAGAGTTATGGATAAAGATGTTTTGATTGATAAATTACAAGATTTAGGTTTTTCAGAGAATATCATAGCTGCATTTCAAAAAGTCCCGAGAGAAGATTTTGTTTCAGAAGAGTTTAAGAATCAAGCATATGAAGATAGAGCTTTACCCGTAGGTTTTAACCAAACCATTTCACAACCCTATACCATAGCTCATATGCTGGAAGATTTAGATTTAAAAGAAGGACAAAAGGTTCTTGAACTAGGGTCCGGAATTGGATATGTTCTTGCTTTAATTTCTACAATTTTAGGAGGAAAAGGAGAAGTATACGGTGTAGAAATAATAGAAGGTTTAGCAAATAAATCACAAAATAATCTAAAAGATTATAAAAATATCGAAGTATACAACAGAAATGGAGTCGAAGGTTTACCAGAAAAAGCTCCCTTCGATAGAATATTAATTAGTGCTGCTTGTTCTAAAATACCTAAAAAGATCGTAAACCAATTACAAGAAGATGGACTAATCGTTGCGCCCATGGGGCCTCCAGTATTTCAAAGTATCATTACACTGAAAAAAGAAAAACAACAATTAGTAACCATAAGAGAAAAACCAGGTTTTGTTTTTGTTCCATTTATCGAATAAGAGTAACCCTATCTTGTGATATAATGTGGTATGGGACAAAAAGGAATATGGCAATACCATGATTTGCTTAAACCTCATGTAAAGCCAGGAAACAGATTAACCTCGAAAGAAGGAAATACACCTTTAGAGAATCATCCCGATTTAGCTAAAGATTTAGAATTAAAACATCTGTATATAAAAAGGGAAGATCTAAACCCCACAGGTTCGCACAAAGACAGAGGATTAGCATATCAAATATCGGCGCATATCCAAGAGGGTAAAGAAAACTTTTCTATATCATCTTCAGGTAATGCTGCGATAAGTGCAATAAACATTCTTAAAAATACAAATTTTCCTTTACATGTTTTTCTTTCAGAGAAAATTTCTAAAGAAAAACTAAAAAGATTAACAGAGATATTAGATAATAAAGTTTCTAATGAACTTTTTTGTAAAAAAGATTGCAGCTTTGAAAACATCAACTTCTATTTCACCCAAAAACCATTAAGTAAAGAAATACAATACTCAAAAAAAAATAATACAACCTCCTTAAGAGGATCTGTTGACCCATACGGATGGCAAGGATTTAAAACAATAGCTTGTGAAATAGAGGGAGATTTTGACACCATCTTTATACCCACATCCAGTGGAAATACAACTAAAGGAATATATGAAGGACTAAGTTTAAAAAGACCAATTCATATTGTACAAACAACCAAAGTGAATACAATAGCAAGAAGTTTTGATAGCGACTTTTTACCTACCAAGACAAGTAAAGCAAAATCCATTGTTGATCGCATTGGACACAGAGCAAAGGAAATAGAGAAGATTATCAATGATTCTAATGGACATGGATGGGTTATAAGTAACAAAGAAATAGATGAATCTCAAGCATTGCTTAGAAAAAATAATTTATCAACATCAAATGAAAGCGCTTTAACCATAGCGGGTATAATCAAGGCTAAGCGTAAAGGTTGGAGTTTGTCAAAACCATTATGTATATTTACTGGCATTACCTAAATCATTATAATACAAAACATGAATTCTAAATATAGTGAACCAATATTTTTTCTATGCAATGATCCAGAGAGAGCATTAGGTCTGGAAGATATCCTAGAAAATTTTCACATAATCTGCATAGATAACACCCCCATCGTTCAAGTAGCCAGATCCAGAGGAATAAATATTTTTTCTTTAGCTGAATCAGAAGGGAAAACCAATCCAGTGTACAGAAGTACAGTAAATCTGCTCAAAAGTATCAAAGTACACAATTATATCAGAGAGAATACACCCAAAGATGATAATGTAAATGTAATGGTATTTAAAACTTCCCTTAGAATCGAAAAAATGTGCAAGGAATTCGGGTATAACTTATTAAATACCACATCTGCATTAAATAAAAAATTTGAATTAAAAATTTCTCAATACAATAGCTTAAACAATCTAATTTCATTCTTCCCAAAAACTGTTATAACACCTTTAAACAAAATAAATTATCATGAATTAAAAAAACAACTAGGAGAAAAATTTGTAATACAATACAACAGAGGACATACAGGAAACTCAACAAAATTCATAAAAAATGAAGAAGAATACAAAGCAGAAAGAGAAAAGTATCCAAACCGATTAGCAAGAATCGCCGAATTTATAGAGGGAGAAATATACACAATGAATATGTGCGTGACAAGATATGGCCCAGCATACGGTGGATTATCATATCAAATAACTGGGATAGAAGAACTAACATCAAGGGAAGGTGGAACAATAGGAAACGACTGGCTTTATCCACAGAAACTAGGGGAAAAAGTACATAATCAAATTAAAGAAATAATTTCGAGAATCCAAACCTCACTATATGATTCAGGGTACAGAGGGCTACTAGGTATTGATATAATTGTTACAAACAAACAAAAGGTATATCTAATAGAGATCAACGCAAGACAACCAGCATCAACTTCAATGCATACAAAATTAATGCTTCATGAGGAATTCATCCCTTTACAAGCCTTTCATATAGCAGAATTTATGTTTCCAGAAGAAGGGAAATATATAAGATTCTTGAATAAATATTTTAAAAAAGGTCTTTCAGAAAACAACATATCAAAGTTTTTAGAAGAACAAAATAAACTAGCAACAATACCAGTAGAAGCTAGTCAATTAATTTTCAGAAATACTTATTCAAAAAGGAGAAAAATTGAAGAAAATGTTGAACAAGGTATCTATGTTTTTAATAATAAACTTTTAGTAAAAACCAATGAAGGGTATAATATAAGTGATACAATACCGGGAGAATACCTAATTTTAACAACAAAAAGAAATCAACTGGTCAGTCCCGATAATGAAGTAGCGAGAATACAAACATTAGATACTATTTTAACCAAGGAAGGGAGACTAAAATCTATTCCAAAAAGGATTATTAAAAAAATTCAGAATAATGTTAAATTAATCTAAAATATGAAATTACCAAAAGAAGCCGAAAAATTAATAGATAATTACTTCAACCTAAAGATAGCAAACAAAAATGTAAAAACACCATATTACATGAATGAAAAACATGACAGAAGAGGAGAACTACGCTCTTTAGTAGGTAAAGGATCTCCTACTGAGATAGAAGAAGAGGTTATTATATTCGCCAAGCTAAGAAATTTCAACTTAAAAAAAGCAAGTAAGAAACAAATAAGAGCGTTTATGAAAGAGGAAGGTATAGGAGTTGAATGTTCTGGATTTGTTTCAAACATCCTTGATCAATGGCTTCGTGCTATTGGGAAGGGGAGTCTCTACTCAAATATAAAATTTGAAAATAAAAATATCTTTGATGCAATCGTAAAATACATTCGCCCTATACAAAATATTTCCGCAGATCTTTTAACTAATAATACAAATTCTACTCCTGTAGAAATAAAAGATGCCAGGCCAGGAGATTTACTTAGGCTCAAAGGCATAAAAAAAGGACATCATGTAGCAATAATAACTCAAGTAAAGCAAAACACTATCACCTATATACATTCAACAACACATTATGGGGAAGAAAATGGAGTAAGGGAAGGTAAGATAAAAATTACAGATAAAAACAAAGACCTAGGAGAACAAGAGTGGAAAGAAGTTGACAAGGATAATGTTTGTTGGACATTAAAACAATACCTTAGACAAAAAGAAGATAACGGAATAAGAAGACCTAAATTTTTTAATCAAGAAAAATGCAGGAAGTAATTGTAACATTATTATTATCTATATTATTCGCCTTTGCGATATCCCCTTTAATTATAAATATACTATATCGTTTTAGAGTGGTAAGACAAATAGAAGATGACTTTTCCTCTGTAGTAGGAGAAAGAGCAAGAAAAGCAGGTACACCAATAATGGGAGGTTTAATAATAATTATTACTGTTTTAGCAATAACTCTTACTGCAAATTGGAATGAATACACACTTATACCTATCATCGTTCTTTTGATTTCTGCATTTCTAGGAGCTCTGGATGATTTACTAAATATATTTGGTAGAAAAAGATTTGTACGTCCATTACAAAAGCATATCAAGTTGGCAATGGTTCACAAAAATTGGAAGAAGCGTTTATGGCTATTTATACTTATCCCTTGGTCCGCATACAAAAACCTATGGTATACATTAGGTTCTTATCCAGGCAAGGGGATTCACGCTGGTGAAAAAATAATTGTTCAAACAATAATCGGTATCATTGTCGCCTGGTGGCTATTCTTACATCTAGGTATTTCAGAAATTTGGATGCCTTATTGGGGAAGTTGGGAACTTGGTTGGTTTATGCCAATCCTAGTAATCTTTACGATTGTATCAATGTCAAATGCTGTTAATATATCAGATGGTATGGATGGTTTATCAACAGGATTATTACTTCCTTCATTTGGAGCTTTTTTGATAATTGCTCTAATAGAAAATCAACAAGAGATATCTATTCTCATAGCTTCAATTATGGGAGCTCTAATTGCGTACTTGTATTTCAATATTAAACCCGCAAGAATTCAAATGGGAGATACAGGCTCCTTAGCCTTGGGGACTATTTTAGCAACTATAGCCTTCTTACAAGGACAAATTATATTACTCCCTATAATAGGGATCCTCTTCGTTTTAGAAATTGGTTCTTCTCTAGTTCAAGGGATATACAGAAAAATTTTCGGAAAAAGATTATTAAAAATGGCTCCCATACATCTTCATTTCTTAATAAAGGGCTGGGCAGAAGAAAAAGTAGTAATGAGAATGTGGCTATTAGCAACAATATTTGCAATCGTAGGTCTGGCTATATATATAATAGCTAAATAATTATCTTATACGAAGATATACGGTAACGATTTCCAGAAAGCGAGAAAAAAAATACTTTGGATTTATGTGATAATCATAATCTCCAATCAACTCTCTATCAGAACCACCAAAACCTCTTTTAAACAAAGATAAACCATACCAAGGATGTCTCGTTTCATCTTTACCTACAACACCAAAGAAATTAAATTCCTTAACTCCAATATCTCTGTAATATTTTATAGCCTCCCAAATCAAAAGATAATTCACAGGAACATCCTTTAGAGAAACAGAGCCACTGTGATGATAAATCACCTGTTCTGAAAATTTTGAAAATATTGCTACAGAAACAATTTTACCTTCATAACGAGCAACAAACATATCAGATAAATCATTTGAAGTTAAAAATTTGTATTGTTTTTTAACATGTTCAAAATCAAAAGCATTCCAACCATGCCTACTAACCGTTTCATTGTATATTTTCTCAAAATCATCCAAAAATTCATCACCTTGGGTACGTATAATTTCTATATCTAGTTTCTCAGCCTTTCTTACAAGATTACGAGTATTTTTCCTCATATTCATCCAAATATCATCCAGAGTATCATCTAGTTTTAAAATTCTAGTATATTGAGCATCTAAGTGTTGGATTATAGATTTCTTAAATCCAATCTCTTCAAATAATTCTTTATTCTCATGACTAAAAAGAAGAGTAGGGCGTATTCTAAAAAAAGACGCTCCTAAATTCCTACATTCCTTTTCTAAAAAAGATATAACTTTAGAAAATAATTCAGGGTTTTCCCAGTCTAAAAAAATAGTGTGCCTTAAAAGTAGAAACTTACCTTTTTTACTTTTACAAAACTGATACGAAAAAACTCCTTCTAGAGAACTATCTGCGTAAACACCATAACTATGTATACTTTCTCCACAATCACGTTCGAATTCTTGCCACTGCCAAGAAGATAATATATTTACATATGATTGTTTTTTTACAAAAGAATTCCACTCATCTTTGTCATGAATTTTCTTGATCTGGTAATTCATATTTTTTCAACTGTAATTCATTTAGAAAATCATTTGTACACCTACCCTGTATCAGTAACAAATCTTTATTAGTTAAATTCTCTTTTAGAAAATCCATTACTTTAGTTTCATCTTCGTTCCAAAGTACTTTATCCGATTCGAATTGCAAAAATTTTTTGTCTAAAGTAAGAAGAACAATGTCATTTTTTTCTAAAAAATCCACTATCTTTTTATACGCAGGTAACTTTTCCTTACCTAACTCAAAAATACCATAGGAAAAAACAAATTTCTTCTCTGCTTCAAAATTTGAAATAACATCTAATGCATGTAAAAAACCATGTAAATTCGAATTATATCCATCATCAAATATGGTACTATCATTTAAACCCTTGTGAATGGATAATTTCCCAGGCATCGGCTCAATCTCTGCAATAGCTTCTTGTATATTCTCATAACTCATTCCCAGATTTAAGGCTAGTGCTAAACAACCAACCAAATTGATTGCATGATGCCTTCCAAATAGAGCTGTAGTAAATTTATACCTTTTCCCTTCATTCTCACAAGTTACAAACATCATTCTTTTTTTGTAACTAATATCTGTTAATCTAAAGTCAACATTTTCCTTCTCACCATAAGTTAAAATCTCAGATTTAACACTATCCAACAATTCTTCAGCATACTCATTATCGAAATTCACAACTCCAAGACCATCCTTTGGCAAAGACCTAAGTAGTTCTGATTTTGCTCTTACCAAGTTTTGAATTGAACCAAATATATCCATATGTTGGTTGCCTATACCTGTTAAACAACCATATGTTGGTTTTACGATATTACATATTTCTTCAATCTCTCCAATATGATATGCACCCATTTCGACTATGAAGTATTGGGGATTACTTTGTATTTTCTCAATTATTTCTAAAGAAACACCTATGTTAGTATTTCTATTACCTTCAGTTTTTTCTACATCATATTTCTTGCTCAAGATCGAATACAAAAATTCTTTTACAGAACTCTTTCCAAACGAACCAGTAACTCCAATGACAACAGTATCAGAATTTTGAATAAGTTCTTTTGCTTGTTTAATTTTTCCATCCCTATATATCTTTGCAAATGGGATCGTAATTATAACTCCTAGGATGATACTAATCTTGCCAAAAAAATAATTGAGTAAACACAATACCAATACCATATCCAAAAGGTTGTAGATGACTACATTGATAATTACAAGGAGTATAAAAGCAAAGAATATAATTAAATAGTTCCTAAATGTTTTCGCGGGAAAAACAAATTTAGGAACAAACAAAAGATTAAAGAAACCAGAATCCCTTAACATTGATCTAAATCTAACAAAGCGATACTCAGCAAGTTGAAATTGATATACATGTCTTAAAGACAGCAAAAAAAAGAGAATTATTGATAAAGCAAGTAATATTAAATTCATTTTTTATCCAAGAAAGAAATTATATCCTCAGAAACATCTTTTCCAAATTTAAACGGTAAGTTATGCTCAGCATCACTATAAACTTTAAGTTCTGCATTTTCCATCTCCCTGGTTATAACATATGCGTCCTGTATATTAACAAATGAGTCTTTTTCCCCCCATATTACCAAAGTTTCGATATTAATTTCTTTAAGCATATGTGTTAAATCTTGTGTAACAATCTTTTTGAAATTGTCTTCTAGATGGGGATGAGATAATACTTGAGAATGAGGATAAAATATTCTGTAAGCAAGTTTTCTAATTGGTGTTAAAAATCTTTTTATCTTTATATAAAACCAATTATTAGAAAAAGAAGTCTTTGGAGAAGAAGTTCTTTTAAAGGCTGGAGCTATTAAAATAAGTTTTTTAACCCAATTGGTATTATGAGAAAGATGTATACCTAAAGCACCACCAAAAGAATGACCACAATATATAATTTCTTTTCCAATAACCTTATTAACAAATTCTTTAATCAATTCACTATATTCATCTACCCCCCAATTAGGTTCAGGATTATCACTATATCCAAAACCAGGCAAATCTAATACATAACAAGTATAATTTTTGGAAAGTTCTTTAATTAAAGGTTGCATGCTTTTGCTTGAACCTCCCCAACCATGTACCAATAGAATAGGTTTTCCCTTGCCTTTTGAATAATAATAAATATTTTTGTTAAGTAACTTAATCTGCATATATATCCTAATGAACAAATAATTATCGTTTTCATTTATAACACAAATATCATATACTTTGACATATGATAAATAGTTTAATACCTCAAAGACTAAAAAACTTTAAACATTTTTTAACTGCACAATACTACCATATAAGGTATTCAAAACCCTCCAAAAAACTCAAAGTTATAGGGGTTACTGGAACAGATGGTAAAACAACTACAGCAAACCTTATACACGCAATACTAAAACAATCAAACAAAAAGGTTGGAATTATATCAACTTTAAATGCACAAATAGGGGACGAAAAATATCCTTTAGATTTTCATGTAACCAATCCCCACCCTAAAGATCTGCAGAAATTTTTAAAACTTATGGTAGATAGGGGACTAGATTACGCTATCCTCGAAACAACTTCTCACGGACTTGACCAACACAGAGTAGCAGGCATTTCATATGAGTATGCTGTATTCACAAATGTCACTCATGAGCATTTAGATTATCACAGAACGTACGAAAATTATCTTAAAACAAAAAGTAAATTAATACACCTAACAAAGGAAAAAGGAAAAGTTATTTTAAATAAGGATGATGGATCTTTTAATTATCTCTTTGATTTAGCAAGTAATTTAGAAAGAAAAGTTTTAAGCTATGGATTTACACAAAATGTTGATATAAAAGGGGATGATTTGGTTAAAGAAGATAAATATATGAAATTCAGTCTAAAAATAGGCAAGGAAGTATATCAATTAAAAACTAACCTGAAAGGAAGATATAACATCTCTAATATTATGGCCGCTGTAGCTGTTGCACAAGATCTTAAAATACCCGCAAAAGACATAAAAAAAACTTTAGTTCAAGTTCCACAACTCGAAGGCAGGTGGGAAGAATTACAAAATAAACCCTTTAGAGTTATTGTGGATTTTGCTCATACACCTAACTCTCTAGACAATGCTCTTAAAAGAGGAGAACTATTAAAAGAAAAAGGAGGGAATCTAATCGTAGTTTTTGGTTGTGCAGGTAAAAGAGATTACGAAAAAAGACCCAAAATGGGTAATATAGCTGCAGAACATGCAGATAAAATAATACTCACAGCTGAAGATCCAAGAGGAGAGGATATAGAAAAAATAAATAATGAAACTTTGGAAGGAATAAAATCAAATGTGCATGGACACAAACGGGAATATTATAGTATACATGATAGAAAAGAAGCCATAAAAAAAGCTTTGGAAATTGCTCAAAAGGAAGATATCATCATAATCACCGGTAAGGGGCACGAAAAGAGTATGAATCTAGATGGGAAAAATGAACTTCCTTGGGATGACAAAGAAATAACTCTTGAATTACTAAAAAAACAAAATGATAAATAACACACTGATTACAGCTATCATTGATTCTCTAGAACACGGAGTACTTATTCTTAATGAAAAAAATAATGTTGAATACATAAATAAAAAGCTCAGTTTTTGGCTAAAATGGAATGGACAAGATAGTCAGGAATTTATAGGTAAACAAGACACCCATTTTTACAAAAAATTCAGAAAATTAATAACAGAAACCCAAGAATACGACAAAGTAATTAAATCTATTCAACGACAAAAAAACCTCGTTAGCGATAATATAGATGTTGAAATGAAAACAGAACCATACAAATATCTAAATATTTCTACTACACCCATTCACAACAGCAAAAGTGATTATCTTGGAAGGCTTTGGATTTTTGAAAATATTACAAAAACAAAAAGATTAGATCAAGCAAAATCCGAATTCATATCTATAGCTTCACACCAATTAAGAACTCCAGTAAGCATAATTAACGGTTACCTATCAATGGTAGAGAACAAATCAGAAGAAATAGAAGCAGCACAGCAAGGAGCTCAAAAACTTCAAGAACTCATCGAAGACCTTCTTAATGTCTCTAGATTAGATACAGATAAAATAGTTGTTGAAAAATCTGAAGAAAAAATTATTAATCTTATAGAAGAAATAATAAGTGAATATTCTAAAAAGATAAAAGAAAAAGATATTAGTCTTGAAACTAAATACAATCTAGGCAAGAAAGAAACATTTCCTTTAGACAAAAAAATAATAAGGCACATACTAGGAAACTTAATAGAAAACGCAATTAAATATACACCCAATAACGGTGAGATTAAAATAAAAGCAGAATTAAAAAACAATAATCTAAGAATTTCAGTGAGTGATACTGGTATAGGTATACCTAAAAAAGAACAAGCGAAAATCTTTCAAAAGTTCTTCAGGGCGCAAAATGTCAAAAAAAGTGAAAGTAATGGCACAGGCATCGGCCTCTATTACATTTCCAGACTAATTAAATTAATAAAAGGGCGAATACACTTCTGTTCTGAAGTCAATAAAGGAACGGAGTTCGTTGTAGAAATACCGAAAGAAGAAAAGTAGTGTTGACCCTTTAGCATTTAACATCTATACTAGAATTAGTTTAAGTTATAAAAAGAATAAAAATGAGCATAAAAGTACTATTAGTCGAAGATGAATATTTGTTAACACAGATGTATTCTAGAAAATTTAAAGCTGATGGTTATGAATGTCATATAGCAGAAAACGGAGAAAAAGGTGTCAAAATAGCCAATGAAATAAAACCTGATATTATTCTGCTTGATATAATGATGCCCGTTAAAAATGGTATTGAAGCACTAAAGGAGTTAAAGGAATCCCAAACCACAAAAGATATACCTGTAATAATGCTCACAAATATGTCTGACGAACAATATGTAGAAGAAGCTATAAATTTGGGAGCTATTAGTTACTTGGTCAAGAGTGAGCTAATACCCGCCGATGTTGTTAAAAAAGTAAAAGAAATTTTACAAGCACAGGGGAAAAAGAACCTAACTACAGATTAAGCCCATTCTCTTTCAATCTTCCTAGCAAAATAATAGCTAGGTACTATGGCTAGGAGACTAATCAAAACTGCATAGAAGGACGTTCTGTACATAGAATTTTCAGCAGTTGAAGCTACTAAATCATAAGGAGCCAAGCTAAGCAAACCTCCCTTTTCTTCAAAATCTACATAATACCCCAAATAAGCGTTATTATTTATTTCAACCATAACAGAACCTTCTTCATCTAAAGCACGAACCCTATTTATACGAATAACATCATCAAATTCTAAATCTTGAGAGAGAGAAGAATCCAATATGCGCCAAGTATCATCAACTAATAGAAAATCCTGTTGGGTATAACTAGTTAATCGATTCAAAAAACTGCCATCTAGATATTTTGTTGCAGAAATCAAGCCTACAAATACACCATCATCAAAGACAGGTACAACATTTTGATAACCAAGCCTTTCCATTATAGTTCCTTCATTTTCAACCCAATAACCACTACTCTTTTCCTTGTTACTCAAAGCCTCCATTAAAATTTCGTTCCCAGAAATCAACTCGTCAAAGCTTTCCCCACTAGCCAAATCATAAACTATCCTTCCCTCAGCGTCAGTAATTAGTAGATGATCAAGGTTTTGGTTATTCAATGACATAAACCTTAGCTTATCATCCAACAAAGAGATATCCTTCTCTTTTATCCCTCGCATGATATCATCATCTGTAGATATGACCTCTAATACACTTAAATTAGCTTTTTGAGCATTTTCAATATTGAATTCAATCATTCTACCACTACTTCTCAAGACCTTTGAAACTTCTTCCTCGTAAGTTGGAATATTTATAGAAATGAAGATGGAAACTATAATCACACATAAAATTATTGAAAAACTCCAAAGATTAAATAATACCTTCGTAAAGTTTCTAAAAGATAAAAACAAACTTATCCATCTATACATCAAAACAAAACAAACCAGTAGAAGTATCTGCAATACAGTCCAAACAAAAGAGAATTTCATCAAAGAAATTTCAATAAAAGGAAATCTTTGATTACCAAAGAGAGCTACAACATTTAAGAGCAGAATAAAAGAAATTATTAGCCAAAAATACATTAAGGGACGATACTCTTTACTACGCCCATAATTTATTTTATGTAATATCTTTGTAGTAGTAAAAACCGCTAAGAAAAAATTTGCAACAAAACCAAAAGCAACCCAGAAAGGTAAGAAAACAGATTTTAGTTTGGTCGTTTTCCCTCTCTTATGCTTCTTTTTGGAAGTAGAAAGTTTTGGTTCAACAGGAATTTTTTCCTGACTATAACCATATGCAATTGATAACAAACCAATAAATTGCAGAGAAAGAAATATATATTCTTTTAAAATCCCAACTTCTCTTAATTCAAAATAGATTGCGGATAGAAAAGAGAGAGCTAAAATCCAAGCACCCAAACCTATACACAAAGCATTCTTTTTCTTCCTTTGTAAATATAAATCCAGGTAAACCCAACCGTAAAGAACAAATGCTAAAGTAATCAATGCATTCGCTATTAAAAAAAGATTTATTAATAAAAGGTTTTGTAACATAACACCCTAAAGATTTTCTGAAATAAAATTATCTAAAACTCTTAATAAGTTCGTACCCTGAAAACCAAATATTGTATTATCGTTAGAGTCATATAAATAGATCTTTGGTTGTTTATCTCCAAGAACATCTAAATCTTCTTGTTCTATCTCATATAATTCTAACGAAGTGTCATAATCTCTAATTCCGACTTTCAAAGTTTGATAATTTTTAGAATCAGTTAATAATAATATTTCAAAGTTATCACTATAATCAATAAATTTCTCTAAATAATTTTTGTATAGAGGATTCCATGCATTTATATATAAGAATATTGTATCTTTATCACCATCTACATAATCCTCTAATTCTACAAAATCAGCCACATCATAAGAAGAGTAAGCTTCAACAGCCATATAATCTGATGCAAAAAAATTAGTTTCTAAAGATAGAAAGTACTTCTCAAGCCAAAAAAATAACAAGCCAAAAGAATCGTCCGTAGATGAAAAAGACACCACAGTTCTTTCATCAAGTTCAAAAATAGGGGAATACAAATCTCTACCATCTTGCTCAACCCTAACATAGTATTCACCTGGCACCATAGTAAATATGGAATAATCTAAATCTTCTTCGGAATACTCCATAGACCTCCACTCATACCCATTAAAATAATAAATACTGTAATCCCCAAACATTCTATTTTCTCCTTCATCAAGATATTTAACATTCAACACATCAGGTAAGCTTAGAGACTTTTCTCCTACAACTACTTCAAGGGAATTCTCCTTTGCATCTAAAACATCTTCTAATACAATACCTTGCCAGAGTTGCGTAGTATAGTTGTATGTTAAATCCGTATAATCATCATCATAGCCTACTTTTACTTCAGAAACAGAATGAGAAGTTTCCACAAATATTTCTAAATCATGATTAGGGTTAAACAGAACATCACCTTCGTTGTTCATAACAACAGGTTCTTCATTACTTCTAAAAAAATATCCCAAAATTTTTTCTCCTACTTCATCATCAATAATATGTTTATCAACAGAAGTAAAAGATTCCTCTTGATCAGTAATAACCTTTAAATTGAGAACCGATCTTTCTGAATACATCTCCTCGTCTAGAAGATCAAATCTCAAATCCTCGGCTTTACTCCAACTAATCCCACCATCAAGGGAGTACAAAACCTCATTAACTTCTAAATCCGTCTGGATATCAATACCATAGATATCTACAAAACCATCTTCTATCTCATAAGAAATGCTGGAGAGATTAAAATCAACTTCATCATCTTTCTCCTTCTCTGTAACTCTAATGCCATCAAGTAAAACTCCCGAATCAGCAAAAGTCACCAAAACTGAGCCAAAAAGGAAGAAAACAATTAGCAAAACAATAATTTTTGATATCAGAATATTTTTTTTCATAATAATCTATTATATACTATACTAGATTTTAAAATCTATCAAGTTTACAAAATCAACTATAATTATTATGCAATATCTATTCAAAGAATATTCAAACCGATTACAGGAATACGATTACCCTTATCTAGTATATCTTGAAAAAGAAGAACAAGACAACATCGACGATATTTATGAAAAGGGCTTTTTACCAACTAGAAGGAGAAAAAACCTTTTTTATCTCTCCCGCAACATTAGAATTAATCTTAATAGTTTTGAACTTACTAGTGAAAATAGACGAATACTAAAAAAGCAGAAAAATTTAACCATAGAAAATAAAGAAATTGCTGATTTCGAATACACTCATGATATCGCCAAGTTTGCTACAGAATACTTTAAAACAAAATTTAATAAAAAGATAATTAGTACACCCAAGATTAGACAAATATTCGAAGAACAAATATTTACAAACTTACTAATATACAAAGAAGAAGAGCAGACAGTAGGGTACTGTATAGCCATGGAGGAAGATAGAACACTGCATTATGCATACCCTTTTTATGATAAAAATTTAATAGGCTCTAATATAGGTATGGGAATGATGTTAAAAGCAATATTGCATGCTAAAGAAAAACAAAAATCTTACATATATTTAGGAACTGTGTATACAGAACAATCACTATACAAAACACAATTCAAGGGTTTGGAATGGTTTGATGGAGAAAGTTGGTCTACAGATATTGATGATTTAAAAAACAAAATAAAAGGAGATAATGAAAAACTGTCATAAAAAATATAACAAAATCCACTTCATAGGCATAGGAGGTTCAGCAATATCTTCCCTTGCTGTTATGCTTAAAAAAGAAGGTTACAAGATATCCGGATCTGATGAGAAGATCTATGATCCTGCACTTTCATTGCTTGAGAAAAATAAAGTGGATTGGTATGAAGGCACAAAACCTGAAAGAGTTAAAGACGCCGATTTGGTAATAATCGGAGGATCTATGTTAATAAAAAATCCAGAGAATGAAGAATACCTTGAAGCTAAACAACTAGGAAAAAGAATAGAAAGTTTCACTTATTTAGTTGGTAAACATATTGTAAAAGAAGAATCCATAGTAGTTGCCGGTACCTACGGAAAAACTACAATAACCTCCATTATTGCTTGGATATTAGAAGTAGCAAAAAAGGAACCTTCGTTTTTAATAGGGGGACAACCCTTAAACTTCGAACAAGGCATCAAAAAAACAGAATCTGAGTTTTCTGTAGTTGAAGGAGATGAATTCGCAGCTTCATTTGGCTTTGATATGACACCAAAATTTATGTACTATAAACCCAAACACACTATAATAACAGCCGCTCAGTGGGATCATCTCAATATGTATTCAACTGAAAAAGCATACGTAGATGCATACAAATCTCTAGTTAAACTCACAAAAGAAAAAAATGGATCTCTGTACATATCAACTCAAGGGCAGAATAATGAAAATTTAGTAGATCAGAACCAAAAAAATACGTTTCTCTATGGAACAGGCGGAGATTTTAGAGTGAACAATATACAACATCAAAAAAAGAAAACATCTTTTGAGATTAAAAAGGGACAAAAAAACTTGGGAAAATTCGAGACAACATTATTAGGTAAACATAATATAGAGAATTGTTTAGCAGCTATATCTTTACTATACAATTTGGGAATTAAAGTCGAGGATATTAGAGAAGGTATAAAAACCTTTAAAGGAGTAAAAAGGAGATTAGAAATTATTGGGAAAAATTCAAAAGGAGCAACAATAATTGACGATTTTGCACATTCTCCAGTAAAAGCAAAATCTACATTGGAGGCTTTAAGAACAAGATACAAGAACGAAAAAATTATTACATTCTACTCACCAAGAACTTCTGAAATGAATTCTAAAAAAGTCCTAGACTGGTACAAAGATGTTTTTTCTGAATCTGATGTAGTCATAATTCCAAAAATAACTGTTAAAAAAAACACAAAAAAAGAAGATAGAGTCCACGGCATAGACATTCTTGATGCTATAGAACACAAGGAAAAATATTACTTTCCAAGGCAAGAACAGATTATAAAATTTTTGAAAGAGAACTCTGGTCCAAATACATTAATTGTGTTTATGAGTGCTGGAGATTGGGGGGAATTAGTGAATAAAACAATACACATATAGATGAAAATGTGATAAAATCCGGAACGTGTAAATTTATTAAGTAAAAGAAAAATGGAAGCAGAAAAAGATCCGGGTATTATAAAAAGAGATACATATGAAGAAGGTGAAAATGAAACGATGGATGAAGCTGAAAAAGACTACCCACACGCTCTTGGAGCGGAAAGGAACATTCTGAAAAAAGAGAACTGCGAATTCAAGAAATCTCGAAGGTACAAGTGTGAAAAAGATAAAAAATGAAGTTACCTATGTAGAAAAGTGCTTAGGTAAAACATCTACTTCCTCAACTAACTCTACACCATAATTTTTTTCTACACTTTTTTTCATCCTATTAGCCAAATCAACAATTTCTGTTCCAGATGCATTTTTGTTTGTAACAATACATAAAGCATGTTTTTCAAATACACCAACATTATCATTCCAATATCCCTTCAATCCCAATTCATCTAATAATTTACCCGCTGGGATTTTAAACCATTTTTCTCCCAAATTATCTAAAGGATAAGGTTGTAAATCTGGTATCTTTTGTTCTAATTCCTCATATTTTTTAAAATCGACAACAGGGTTTTTAAAAAAACTACCACAAGACCCAAACTCTTCCAGATCAGGTAATTTCTTTTCCCTCTGTCTTTTAATCGCTTGGGCAAAATCTTGAATAGTATATTTATCTCCAACCATTTTTTCTAAATCCTCATAAACCGATTTGTACCTACCATACTTTTTTGAATAGGCCAGGGAATACAATGAAGGGCCTTTGTCCAACCTAACAGTGGAAGCAATAACAATATATTTATTCTTCCAATCTCCTTTAAAGTTACTATATCTGTATGAAAAATCACACTCTTCAGGTTTTAACTTAAAAATTTTATGCTTTTCAATATCCAATACCTCTATACTACTCAATACATCTTTTACTTCTTGACCATACGCCCCTATACTCTGCGTTACAGCGCCTCCTAGCGTTCCTGGAATCATTACCATGCCTTCAATTCCAGCGTAATTTTTTTCTACAGCCCAATCAACAAAATCACTCCAATTTTCTCCAGCATTTACTTTTACAAAAATATTATTTTCATTTTCATTTACAATTTCTTTACCCAAAAAATTGATTTTAACTACGATACCATCCCAATCTTTTACAAAAAGAGTGTTAGTTCCTTCTCCTAAGAATATTTTTTTTTCATTTGAAAAATCTTTTAAAATTTTCTTTAACTCATCAATGTCTGATATCTCAACAAAATATTTGGCTTTAACATCTACTGAAAAGGTATTAAAATCTTTTATTGAAAAATTCTTTTTAATTTTCATAAAAAATTGTGTAAAATAGTTAGCAGAGTATAATATATTAGATAGAAACAATCTATGCAAAAGTCTCTCTTTTCTTCAGAAAGTGTTACGGAGGGACATCCTGATAAGATTTGTGATCAAATCAGTGATAGGATTTTGGATGAATGTCTTAAACACGACCCTCAGAGTAGAGTAGCAGTAGAAACTTGCACCAAAACCGGAATGATCTTAATGATGGGTGAAATCACTGCTAAAAGTAATATTGATTTCAATAAAATAGCGAGAGAAACTTTAAGAGATATAGGGTATACACGAGAGGAATTCGGAATGATTTGGGATAAAACAGCCACTTTGGTACACATACAAGAACAATCGCCAGACATTTCTGAAGGTATCCAGGGAGATGAACTTGGTGCTGGAGATCAAGGAATGATGTTTGGATATGCTTGCCAAGAAACTAATGAGCTCATGCCTCTACCCATAGATCTAGCTCATAAACTTGCAATGAAATTAACAAACGTCAGAAAGAATAAAATATTAGAATATTTAGGGCCTGACGGTAAAACACAAGTTACTGTAGAATATGAAGGGGACCAGCCTAAAAGGCTAGACAATGTAGTACTTTCCGCTCAACATCTAGAAGAGATTGATTTAAAAGACCTCAGAAAAGATATTAGCGAAAAAGTTATTAAACCTGTCTGCGACAACTGGCTCGACAATGAAACCAAAATACATATAAACCCGGCAGGTAAATTTTCTAAAGGTGGCCCTTATGCGGATTCTGGATTAACTGGAAGAAAAATAATCATGGATACTTATGGAGGTTATTGTAGACACGGAGGAGGAGCATTCTCAGGAAAAGACCCAACTAAAGTTGATCGAACAGGAGCATATTTAGCCAGATACATAGCAAAGAACATTGTAGCTAGTAAAATTGCAAAGAAATGTGAAGTTCAAGTTTCTTATGCGATAGGTATAGCAAAACCAGTTAGTGTTTATGTAAATACCTTTGATACTTCAGAAATTGAAGATAATAAAATTACAGATATGGTTAAGGAAATTTTTCCACTAAAACCAGGAGATGCAATAGCACACCTAAAACTTGATTCTCCGAAGTACCAGAAAACTTCAAACTACGGACATTTTGGAAGAAAAGACCCAGATTTTACTTGGGAAAATACCGATAAGGTACAAGATATACAAAACTATTTTAAAATAAGCGATTAAAATAATGAACACACTAAAGATACAAGGGGGAAATCCGATTGGTGGAGAAGTAAAACCAACACCAAATAAAAATTCTGTACTAGCAATAATACCTGCTTGCGTATTAACAGATAAAAAGATTATTCTCGAAAATGTACCCCGAAGTTCCTCTGTAAGAATAATGCTGAAGATATACAAAAAAATTGGAGGAGAAGAAAGATATATTGATAAAAACACAATTGAATTATGTTCAAAAAACATTGATTCTTCAAAAATAGATAAGAATCTAGCTAAAAAAGAAAGAGCTTCTTTGATGTTTTTAGCTCCTTTACTAGCTCGATTTGGAAAGGCTCAAGTTGATAGTGCTGAAGGATGTAAATTGGGTGCTAGACCAGTAGATACGTTAGTAAAGGGTCTTACAAACCTTGGAGCAAAAATTGATAAAAACAACATATATAAATTGAGTGTCAAAAAATTAACCGGAAACGATTGTATATGGCAACTAGAAGCATCCGTTACAGGCACAGAAAATTTAATATTAGGTAGTGTTTTAGCTGAAGGCACAACAACTATATACAACGCTGCATGTGAGCCACATGTACAAGATTTATGTAACTTCTTAAACAGCATAGGGGCTAAAATAAATGGAGTAGGGACAAACAAACTAATTATTGAAGGAGTGAAAGATTTACAAGGTGGAAAGTGGACAATCATACCAGATCATATAGACATAGGGGGATTAATAGTTGCCGCTGCTATAACAAACGGTAATTTGAGAATTAAGAACGCTATTCCAGAGCACATGGAAATGATTTTAAAGTATTATGAAAAGATAAATTTAAATTACGAAATTGAAGAGAATGATATAATTATACCTTCAAAACAAGATTTAAAGTGCAAAAGCAACTTACAAGGATACATCGATAAAATACCAGCATATCCTTGGCCTGTTGGTTTCCCAGTAGATCTAACACCTCAAGTCATAGTATTAGCCGCAAAAGCCAAGGGGAGCATAAGAATTATGCAAAATATGTATGAAAATCAATTCAGTTTCGTAAATGAATTAATAAAACTTAGAGCCAATGTAGAGTTAGGAGATTTAAACAAGGTTATTACATTTGGACCTTCTAAATTTCGAGGGACTACAGTCGTATCGCCAAGTATAATACAAGGCGCACATTCTTTGTTATTAGCGGCATTAGCAGCTCAAGGAACAACAACTATAGAGAATGCGACACCCATTAAGCGCAGATACCCTGAATTGATACAGACACTAAACAAACTTGGAGCTAGTATAGAAAATACCTAAGGGATTTGTGTTTGTAATTCGGAGATACTTCCTCTCTAAACCTATATTATCACTATAAGACCAAAACTATATTTGACATCATTTTAGAGTGATGTTAAATTAGTGGAACCTAGTGGTGAACAGTGGTGATTGTTTTTTAAAAATGGAATATGCTTGTAGGAGAATACAAAACAAAAATATGTAATAAAAAGCGTGTAGCAATACCAAAGGTTTTTAGAGAAGAACTCGGAGAAGAAATAATACTAACACGCGGATATGAGAATGCTTTGATATTGGTAAACAAGGAAATGTGGCAAAAGATAGCTAATGAAGTAATTAATGGCTCTTTTATAAACAAAAATATAAGAGATACTACAAGATTTCTTGTAGGATCCGCTCTACAAATTGAATATGACTCACAAGGCAGAGTGGTAATTCCAGATAATCTGAAGGAACATGCAAACCTATCAAAAGAAATTGTCTTCGTAGGCTTGTACAACTGGATTGAAATCTGGAGTAAAGAAAATTGGGAAAAGAGATTAGAATACCTTAAATCAAATAGTGAAGAAATAGCCCAGGAGATAGAAAAGATGAACAAAAAGGCAGAATAATGAAATATCATAAAGCCGTATTACTTAAAGAGGCAATAGAAAATTTAAACATAAAGGTAAGTGGAACATACGTGGATTGCACATTAGGGGAAGGGGAGCATAGTGTAGAAATACTGAAATATTTAAATGAGAATGGGAAACTAATTAGTATTGATACAGATTTAGAAGCGGTTGAATTTGTAAAGGAATATTATAAAAAAATTAGGGAGAAAAATAAAAATTGGATCATTAAAAAAGAAAATTTTAAAAATATAAAAGAGCTCCTAGAGATTCTCGACATATCTGAAGTAGATGGTTTTTTAATGGATTTAGGGCTTTCCTCTAGGCAGCTCGAGGCTTCGGGAAGAGGCTTTAGCTACCTAGAGGGTAGCCAAGATTTGGATATGAGGATGGACACACAACTAAACGCGAAGGCAGTCGATATATTAAGGTTTTACGATGAGAAGGAATTAGGAAGGATAATAAAAGAATTTGGAGAAGAAAAAAATGCAAAGAGAATTGCAAAGCACATTAAGAACAAAATAGACAAAATAAACACAGTAGAAGACTTAAACAACATTATCTCAGGAGCTGTACCGGCAGCACACCAAGATAAATTCAAACATCCATCCCGCAGGGTTTTCCAAGCCCTGCGGATAGCTGTAAACAATGAACTAGGAAATTTAGAAAAAGGTCTTGAAGAGACCTACGATCTTTTAAAAAAGAGAGGAAGGATAGTCGTTATATCTTTTCATTCTTTGGAAGACAGAATTGTGAAAAAATTTTTCAATTCCAAAGGAAAACATAAATTAGTAATGCCCTCTGAAGAAGAGGCTCGGATCAATCCGAGAGCAAGGAGCGCAAAAATGAGAATTTTAGAGAAATAAATAAAAATTAAATATATATAAAAAAAACTGCCCATGTTTTTTAAAAAATATCATAGAAAACTGAAAACTTTGTTCCCTGTAAGAGAGGAGAGACTAATAGACTCCCTTTTCCACAGAGGCCTTGTGGGAGCAATCATCTTATTCGTCCTATTCCTCGGGGTACAGCTAGCTCTTAATGCACTATTAGTCCCTAAAGGTGTTGAATTAGAAAAACTTAATAACGAAAAAAGGACTTTAATCGAAGATAATCGAAATATATCTCAAGAGATTGCGAGAATTAAATCTGTTAGCATTATTAGAGAAATAGCAGGAGAGGAGATAGATCTTGAATATAGGGCTGAAAAGGCACAAATTCGAGTTGCAAACGAGTCAATTATAGCTGAACTATAATCAACTATATGCAAAAACGCAAGGTACCAACAAAAAAACTTAATCCTAAGATAGGTAAAAAGGAGCAAAAATCCTCTTGGGAGGATATGTTTCAAAAAAACATATTATGGATAACCATAGGTATAATAATTTTCTCTGGATTAATAATTGCACAGGTATTTAGATGGCAGGTTATAGAAACTGAAAAATTTCAAACATTAGCAACACAACAATATACACAAAAACAAAGAAGCGCCAGCGGGCGTGGTATCGTGTATGCTGCGGATGGTTCTGTACTAGCCATAGACGAACCTTCTTGGGGTGTATATGCAAATTTAAGCAATAGTGAACGTGAAAGGGAATTATTTTTTGAGAACAAAGACAAATTTGTAATGAAGGTTTCAAATATACTTGATATCGAAGAGAAGAAAATAGAAGAGCAAATAACCGAAGATTTTGTCTATTTTCCAATAAAGGACGGAGTTAGTAATGACCAAAAGAAGGCCTTGGAAGAGACAAATATTTTCGGAGAAGGAACACAGGGTTTTGGCTTACACTTTGAACAACAAGAGAACCGATTATATCCCGATGGCAGATTAGCCTCACATGTACTTGGTTTCACAGGCAAAACGGAAGAAGGAGAAGACCGAGGAAATTACGGGATTGAAGGATACTATTGGGGTGATATAACTGGACATGATACATATAGTTACGAAGAAAAAGATGCACAAGGAAATGTAATCCTCACAGTAGAGTACGAGCCAGTAATATCACGCGAAGGGAAGGATATTAAATTAACAATAGACCCACCTATACAGTCAAAAGTTGAGGATGTTCTAAGAGAAGGAGTTCACGAGCATAGAGCTAAAAGTGGTTCTGCAATAATCATGAATCCAGAAACCGGTGCAATCATAGCAATGGCTAATTATCCAGACTTTAATCCCAATGAGTATTGGAAAATAGGTAATAAAGAAATATTCAAAAATCGAGCAGTAGCAGACGTATACGAATACGGTTCAACACACAAACCAATAACATTGGCCCTCGCATTAGAAGAAGATGCTATTGACACCGATTACATATGCCACGACCAAACTGGGCAAATAACTGTGGGTGGGGAAACAATCCATACCTGGGATAAAAACCCATCAGGCAAACTGAGTCTTTCAGAAATTCTATCTGAATCAAACAACCCCTGTATTGCTAAAATCGGTATGAAAGTAGGATTAGAAAGTTACTACCAGGGATTAAGAAATTTTGGGATAGGGAACTTCATTGGTGTAGGGCTTGAAGATGAATCAAACAGTTACTTAAAGCCATATGAAGAATGGACAGAGTTGGATCTGGCAGTTACTTCTTTTGGACAATCTATTTCAGCTAACTCCCTGCAAATAATCTCGGCATTAAGTCCGTTTGCTAACAATGGAGAAAGAATGAGACCCTATATAGTTTCTAAAGTAGTAGAGGAGGAGGATGTAATAAGATATAGCCCTTCTAAAATGAACTCCCCAATCTCTGAAGAAACAGCTAATACCGTTGCAGATTATATGGGCAACGTTGTAACTGAAGGGGAAGCAAGATATATATTCAAACGAGAATTAGAGAGTAAAGATTATGAAATAGCGGGTAAAACTGGTACAGCCCAAATTCCCAAGAGAGATGAGCCAGGTTATTACGATGACAAAACAAATGCCACCTTTGTAGGATTTTCTCCAACAAAAGATGCAGAAATGATTATGCTCGTTAAGTTAAGAGAACCACAAACCGACATATATGCTGCCACAACAGCGGTTCCCGTTTGGATAAACATTTTTAATGAGATCGCTGAAGATTTAGAAATTCCCAAAAAATAATTTTTAGAATATAATTGGGCAGATGAGCAATAAACTCACGGTTTTAACAATAGTTTTTCTAGTTATCGTGCCCTTAATTGGCATATTTCTATGGATTGATTACCAAAATCTATCTACAAGAAGTACAGAAGACAAAGATATTGAATCCGTAACCCAAGAAGAAATGATACCCTTAGTGCAACAAGAAGACTCTGGTAAAGGAGAAAGTTCCATAGAATCAACCCAACAAGACTGTATAAATTGTGAACCCGAAGAAGAGAAGGGAAAAACAAAGACACTTAAGCAAGCAGGGTGGATCCCTCCGTGGGATTATAATAATGGGATAGAATCACTTAGAGGATTTAAAACAGAATTTGATAATATTTCTCCAGTAACTTTTTCTATAAACTCAGATGGGTCTCTAAATCCACGTTTAGATACTAAATTGCAGGAATTGAGAGAAATAACAGAGTACAAAAACATCAGTATTATACCTACAATATCTGACTTTGACAGTGATAGGATGAAGAATATACTTAATGATGAAAAAAATAGAGACAAACATATAAATGCAATTGTGAATGTCGTGGAGAAAAATAATTATGATGGCATAGACCTAGATTATGAAGCTATTTCTAGAGAAAGTAAGGAACCTTTCTTCATCTTTTTGGAAGAGCTCTCAAGTAGGCTAGATTCTAAAAACAAAATCCTTTCAGTCACTGTTCTACCAAAATGGGGGGATGATGTAGTCTATACATCTCTAGCAGAAACTAGGGAAGTTCAAGATTACGAAAGAATAGCCAAGTACTCTGATCAACTAAGAATAATGACTTATGACTTTACACATCCAAGAGATCCTAAACCTGGACCAATAGCACCAACCAATTGGGTTGAAAGGGTCCTGGAATACACAACCGATAAAGTACAAAATGATAAAATTTGGTTAGGAATACATCTTTACTCGTATGAATGGGTTCTAGAAAATGACCAACCTCACGCTGATATACTGAACGTAAACTCTTACACATATCAACAACTTCAAGACAGCATTTTTATGCAAGAAGGCATCGACACAAAGTATGATGAAGATATTCAAGAGGGGATGGCAGAATATCCCTGCAACGGTAATCATTGCAAGCTGTATTATGCTACACCTGAATCGGTAAAACAAAGACAAAATTTAGCAAACAAATATAAAATTGCAGGGGTAACATATTGGAGATTGGGACAAGAAGGAGATATCATTAGATAGATTACTCACATTTAATCTCTCCATTCTCGCAAACACAAACTTCATCTTCTTCACTTTCAAAATAATCTCCATCAAAATATACATTGCCATTGTAAAAACAAATATCCGGAGAGGTGATTGCTCCAAGATTGTCAATAAAAAGTAATTCCATCTCGCTCAAATCGCTATCCCCCATGTCCTCTAAAACATATTCTAGACGAACTATACAACCTATACCTTCTTCCTCATCTACTCGTCTAACCATATTGTAAAAAGAGAGTTCATTTTCTCCTTTATTATAAAAACCAGCTTGCTGTGGTGGGTTTCCAGAACCGGGACAAGATTGACGCTGTTCTAATATTACCACTAAATTATCTTCCTCAAAACGCACATCTTGGAAACTTACATCAGAATCAAAATCCGTATCAGTCTCAGACAACCCAACAACGTAAGAATAATCGAATTCCAACCCTTGATTATCCCAATCTGAGACATCAATAGCACTTTGCCTTTGTAATTCTTCTTTTTCAGATAAAGGGACACACTCAACTAAACCACCAGAAGCACAAACACATTCACTTCCCTCCCTATATTCAATAACTTTTTCCCCCTGTTCATATTCAACTCCATCAACAATACATACATCCCTACCGCCAAAACTATATTCGTTTAAAGCAGAAAACAACAAAAACGAACCTGTCACTACGAATAATATGGTTATTATTATCAAAAAAACATCACTTTTCATACACAAGGGCGATTATATCATTCTAAAAAAGATTCACAACCCCTATAAAAATATACTTCTAATACAATAATTTTTCAAGTTTTAAAAAATTTGAATTAGTTAAAACCATAGACTATAATTCAACCATGAAATTCGAACCCAGATATGAAATATCCCAAAAACTTCTATACAATCTCGCGGAGATATATAGGACAATTGGGAAGTTAGAAGGTGAAGCTTTACCTAACCCTATATACACAAAGATAAAAGAGCAAGTAAACGAAAAAAATGCACATAGTGTTGCCCCTAAAAATGCAAAAAACGACTCCACCGACAATAAGGTTGAAAATTATCATAAGGCTCTTGTAGATATAAATACATTCAAAAAACAAAATTTGGATATTAAATTAGTCTGCTTAACTCATGAGCGTTTACTAAAGGACAATCCTAACAACGTACCGGCAGGCAGGATTAGGAACAAACCCACTAGTTACCAAAATACTAAAACAAACCAAACTATTTACACACCACCAAGTCATAAGGATACTAAAAGATTTTTAAAATCGCTTCTCAAATACACAGAGATTAATCAAAATATGGACCCATTAATCCTTGCTGGAATATTTCATAAACAATTTCTCTTAATTTCTCCCTTTGAAGACGGAAATAGTAGAGCTGCACAAATTCTAACAAGAATTCTTTTGGCTCAAAGAGATTTTAAATTTTTCGAATTATTAAGTTTAGAGAGTCGCTACAGAAAGGAGCAAGAGAAGTATTTTCAGAAAGTTATCGCTCTAGGGGACTATTACAAGATTAGACATAAATTAGATTTTACACCATGGCTTGAATATTTTACTTGTCTAGTGCTTAGTGAATTTGAAAATTTGCACAAAAATATCGAGGGTCAAAAATTTGATAAAAAGTTAAAATTGAACAAGGACCAAGAAAAGCTTTTGAGACATATTAAAAAACATGGAAGTATAAATGATAATGAATATTCACAAATAACTAAAAGAAAGAAATCCACAAGAGTAGTAGACTATAACCAACTTATTGAAATGGGCTTGATTGAAAGAAAAGGAAAGGCAAGGCAAACATATTATGTCCTAAAAAAATAAAAGCGAAACTATTTTACTCCAGGCTATAATAAAAATTGACATCACATTCCGAAGATACTAAACTCAAAACAGTTAAATTTTCAATAAAAACAAGTCCTATGAGTAAAGAAAATAAATCCGGCGATATCGTTCAGCAATACACAAAGGAGAAAAATTTGAGTAAGTTGAGAGATATTTTAGAGGCGAGTAAAAAGAAAGTAAAAGAGTTAGAAAAGGCTGTAGCGCAGGTTGAGGAAGAAAAACTTTTGGAAGCATATAGAACAGGTGATAAGTCATACATTAAGAAAGTACTTAACGAAATGAATGGTGAGAGCAATAATAATAAAGGGGCAAGTAAAAAAGAGGAATCTGAAAAATCAAAAGAAGAGTGGGATAGTACAGACGGTTTCACTGGATATTGATCTATTGTTGAGTACTAAATTCCAAATAAACATATGAAAGGTATTTTGGTACTTCGTTTAAAGTTTTTTAATGTTATGTATAGCATTGCTCCCCTGAATGAAAAAGCCTGGTATCCTAAATTATGGTTAAGAAAATAATATGCACGACTCGCATACACATCTAACAATAGAACCGTTGTATAACTATAGAGAACAAGCATTGGATAACTTTGTGAAAAACGGTGGTAAATATTTACTTAATACATCTAACAATATAGAGAGTTCGTATAAGGTAATAGATATACATAAAGAATTTCAAAATAAATATCCTAAATTAATACAAAACGCTATAGGAATACACCCTCAAGAATTTAAAAACCATCATTTTTTTTCTAAGGAATACGAAGATGTTAAAAAACTCATAAATGAGCTTAGAGAAATACACAAGAAAAATAAAAGTTGTGTTTATGCAATAGGAGAATGCGGATTAGAATACCATGATTTAATGGATAGGAATGATTTAGAATTTTCTGAAAAAGAGAAAATTATTGAAATACAAAAAATGGCTTTTAGAGAGCAGATAAAACTAGCAAATGATAATAAATTACCAATAACAATACACGCCAGAGATGAGATAAATTCTGATTATTGTATAAAAGAAATGCGAGAAATTTTAATAACTGAAGGAGAAATGCAAACGAAAGGATGTATGCATTGTTATGCGGGAGGAGAAAAATATCTCCAAGATTTCTTAGATATGGGATTGTATATCGGATTTAATGCAATTTTGACATACAAAAGTGGACAGAACATACGTGATACACTAGCAAAAACTCCATTAGAGAAAGTTTTATTAGAAACAGATGCGCCATTCTTACCGACAGATAATGTAAGGAAAGATAAAAAAAGAAATATTAATTTTGGACAACCTTCAGATACATTAGAAATAGCCCAAGTAGTATCTGAAATAAAGAATACTGAGCTTGAGAAAGTTCTTGATGTAACTAATCAAAATTACGAGAAGATTTTTCTTGCTTAGATATAATTACTACTATTTCGCCTTTTAGTTTTGTATATCCCAATGTCTCCAATATCTCTGAGGCTTTACCATAAAAACATTTCTCATTTATTTTAGTAAGTTCATTACCGATAAAAACCATCCTATTACCTCCCAAAACATCCACTATATATTTCAACAACTTGTTAACTCTAAAAGGAGATTCATAGAGAATTAAGGTTGTTTCTAAATCACTGTATTTTTTTAATATGGAAGTAATTTTCCCAGATGACTTAGGAAGAAACCCCAAAAAAGTGAAAGCATCCGTAGGAATACCACTAATAGAGAGAGCTGCTGTCAAAGCGCTACAGCCAGGGATAGGTACAAGTTCATATCCAGCATCCCTTAAACCTCGAACGAGTTTGAAACCAGGATCCGAGATTAAAGGCGTTCCTGAATCTGAGACAAGTGCTAAATTCATACCTGAATCAAGAAAATCTTGAATTTTTCTAAAAACTTTAGAATGGTTTTGATCTCTATAAGAAAAAAGTTTGGTACCAATATCAAAGTGGTTTAAAAGCTTAGAAGTATGTCTAGTATCTTCGGCTAAAATTATATCTACCGCCTTCAAAGTTTCAACAGCCCTAAATGTCATATCATCAAGATTACCTATTGGTGTTGATACAATATATAGTTTTCCGTGATTCATAAATAAACATCCTTTAAATCAACTAAATCCTTTTCTATTTCCAACTCATTTAAGTCAACTGAGTCTTTTAAAC
Organism: Candidatus Dojkabacteria bacterium; assembly: GCA_003554185.1. GTDB lineage: Bacteria > Patescibacteriota > Dojkabacteria > SC72 > T1SED10-24 > T1SED10-24. The sequence continues at coordinate 24,862 of PWFU01000107.1, read as the reverse complement.
TATACTCTCCGATAGCTATTCTAGTAAGAGAAATAGGTGTAGCATAAGTATCAAGCTCCCTAGCTATATCAACAACAACTGTACGAATATACGTTCCTTTGGAGGATTCTATCTCAAGAGTGAAATTATTTTTGGAATAATCTTTTAGTTTAATTTCATATATAAATACTTTCTTTTTTTCAATGCCAAAATCTTTTTGCTCCCTAGCTAATTCATAAGCCCTTTTTCCCTGTATACGCTTAGCAGAATATTTTGGCGGCTTTTGATAGATCTCTCCTTTGAAATTTTGCAAAATATTCTCTATTTTTTCTTTATTAATCTTTTTTGCATAGTCTGGGTCATTTAAGATTTTTTTACCCGTGGAATCTTGAGTGTCTGTTTCATAACCAAACTCTCCGGTTACTAAGTATTGCTTAGGAAGTTCTTGGAATCTATCAAAAAGCTTTGTTGCTTTGCCCAAAGTTACAATAAGTAAACCAGTAGCAAAAGGATCTAGAGAACCAGCATGCCCAATTTTCTGCTTTTTAGGCAAGCTTGGTTTAATTCTGCGAATTACATCATAAGAAGTTAAATCGACTGGTTTGTTAATTAACAAAATACCGTTATACATAACCCTTTATTTTTTAGTCCAAATATATATCTTCCTAATCTTACCACGAAATATAACTTCCTTCACACTAAGATCTCCGGATTTTTCATATTTTTGATCTATAGTAAAAAGAGGGGAAACAACTTTTGCCCCGCTAGGAAGTTGCTTTTCAAGCACAGGCATTAATTTATCAACAGTATCTTTCAGGAGATATATAAAAACTTTGTTTTCTTTTCGAAAGTCACACTTAAATGCATTTCTTCGTTCAAAAACTATCCTTTCTTTGTTACAAGAAAATAACCTTAAAAATCTGCTCGCCAAATTTAACAACAAACTTATTTCTATCCCTTTACAATATTCCACTTCAGGATAATTCTTTGCAACCCAAAAGACAACACGTCCATCCCCCGAACCTATATCAACAAATCTATCACCTCTTTTAAGACTCAAAAATCTCGTACTCTCCTTTATTAAGTACTTCTCAAGAGGTACATAGGGAGCAGAAGTAAAAAGCGAAAAAATTATAACTATACTTCTAAGTAAGAAAAACACCCCTATAAATCCGATAATTATCATTAAAAAAATCAAGAAATAGTACAACATAAAAAAGAAAATTAAAAAAGATGGTAGTAAATATATCAAATTTATAATAAAATTAATACATAATCTAAATATGTGTAAATATGGAACAGGGGATTTATGTAGCAATTATAATAGTTTTAACCTTGGCACTGCTGGGTGTATTCATTTCTTTGTTAATATCACTACTGTTAGCACCTATCGTCTCAACTCCAAAAAATATTAGGAGTGAAATAATGGAGAAAATGGATCTTAAAAAAGGAGAAATTCTATTAGACCTAGGCTCGGGTTATGGAATATTTTTAATAGAAGCTGCAAAAAAATATGGAGTAAAAGGCTTTGGTTATGAAATTTCACCTGCAGGAATTTTTATTTCAAGAATAATTAAACTCTTCAAACCCAGAATCAGAAAAAACATCGTTATAGTGCCCAAAAACTTTCTCGAAAGATCTAATTTACCAGTAGCAGACAAAATATATTGTTTTCTAAGTTCAAAAGCCATGAAAAGTGTATACAAAAGATTACTAAAAGAAGAAATAGACGAAAATATTAAAATATATTCATATAGATATCCTTTTCCAGAGGTAAGGGAAAAAAAGAAGGAAAAATTAAGCGACAATAATTACTTGTATATATACGATGCTAAATCGTTTAACAGGGGATAACTATGGAAAAGAAAAAGACAATTCATAGATTATTAAACAAAGGAGTAGAAGAAATCTTACCTTCAAAGGAGGAGCTCGAGAAGATATTACTTAGTGATAAAAAACTTAGAGTCTATCAAGGTTTTGACCCGACAGCACCCACTTTGCATATTGGACATACAGTAGCAATGAGAAAGCTTGAAGATTTTAGAAAACTTGGTCATAAGGTATTCTTTTTAATAGGTGATTTTACAGCAATGATTGGTGATCCTTCTGACAAGATGAGTACCAGAAAAAAATTGGAGAGAGAAGAAGTTAAGAAAAATTTAAAGAACTATAAAGAACAAGCATCTAAAATTATAGATATAGATAACAAGGACAATCCTGTCGAAGTTGTATTTAACCATGACTGGCTTAGTAAGCTTACACTCGAAGATATAATAGAGTTGAGTTCCCATTTTACAGTACAGCAAATGATAAAAAGAGATATGTTTCAAAAAAGGTTAGAAAAAGAAAGTCCAATTTACCTAAATGAATTTCTATACCCTTTGATGCAAGGATATGATTCTGTATATCTGGATGTAGACGTAGAAGTTTGTGGAAATGACCAAATGTTTAATGCATTGGCTGGTAGACAATTATGTCAAGAGATTTTAAATAAAAATAAATTCGTCCTATCTGGCAAACTATTGACCACAGCAGATGGTTCCAAGATGGGTAAATCAGAAGGAAATATGATAAAACTCTCTGACAAGCCAAATGATATTTACGGTAAAGTTATGTCTTTCCCTGACGAGGCAATTGTTCAAGGATTTGAATTATTAACTAATCTAGAATTAGAAGAGATAGAAGAGATTGAGAAGGAACTTAAAGACAATAATACCAACCCAATGGAACTTAAAAAACGTCTAGCATTTGAAATTACAGCCCAATTTAATTCAAAAGCAGAAGCTGAAAAGGCACAAAAATATTTTGAAAATGTTTTCCAAAAAAAAGAGTATGATACAGAAATAGATGAAATAGAAATAGACGAGAAGAGTATCAATATCATCGACCTACTATACAATACCCAAGTAGCACAAAGTAAAAGCGAAGCCCGAAGATTAATAGATCAATCCGCTGTAAACGTTGATGGTGAGAAAATAAAGGAATATGATGTAGTATTAGAAATAAAAGACCCTATTACTTTGAAAGTAGGCAAAAAAGTATTTAAGATTATTTCAGGATAAATATGTCTAGAAAAAAAGAAGAAGCTTGGAAAAAAATAAAACTAGGAATAAGTATCTTCATAGTATTCCTTTTAGTAGTAGGTATAATGTTTCCAGGTATAATGATAATACTAGAAGAAGTGTTCTAAGATAATGCACAATGAAAGTGTAACTACAATCCCCTTGATAGGGCCAAAACAGAGTAAGTACCTAGAGAATTTAGATATTTTTACAACACGAGATTTACTGTATCACATACCATTCAAATATAAAGATACTTCAGAAATAATATCTATAGAAGAACTAAAGAAGGAGAGAGAAGGAACTATACTAGCAGAAGTATCATCTATATCAAATATCTGGACAAGAGGGAGGAAAATAATTACAAAAGCTAAAGTAAAAGACAGTAGTGGGGAAATTAATATAGTTTGGTTCAATCAAAGTTTTTTAACAAAAAACATCAAAAAAGGAGAAACCTTTCTCTTTGAGGGAAAAATGTCAAACAAAAGTAACGATTTTTCAAACCCAGCATACGAAAAATTACAAGAAAAACAAACTCACTTAGGTAAAATCACACCATTCTACCACGAAACTGCAGGTATAACATCTAAATGGCTAAGATCAAGGATTACCTGGTTAAAAGACAAGATACCTAAGATTGTGCAAGACCGTTTACCTCAAGAAGTTTTAGAATATCATAATTTAATACCCTTAGAACAAGCCATAGAGAAAATTCACTTTGCACAAAATTTTGAAGACATAGAGAAGGCGAGAAAAAGATTAGCTTTTGATGAGATGCTGAATATTTCTTTACAGATTGAAAGAAAGAAGGAGGAGAAACTAAGAAAAGAAGCCCCTAAAATATCTAAGAAAAGAAAGAGTATAGAAGATTTTAAAAAAACATTGCCTTTTGAACTAACTAAAGACCAAGAAACAGCAATAGAGGAAATCTTAGAAGATATGAATTTTGAAAAACCTATGAAAAGATTATTGAATGGAGATGTAGGAAGCGGTAAAACAATCGTCGCAGGGATTGCAGCATACAATGCATCACTATCAGGATATTCAACAGTTATTATGGTCCCAACAACTATATTAGCCAAGCAACACTATCAAACACTAGAAAAACTTTTTCAAGATAAAGACATAGATGTACAACTTAGAATCACAAAAAAAGAAATAAAACCTTCCAAAAAGCCACAACTAATTGTAGGGACACATGCGCTATTGTACAACACAAAATTACCAGAAAATACAGGGTTGGTAGTAGTAGACGAACAACACAGATTTGGTGTAGAACAGAGAAGTCAAATTAGTAATTTGCAAAATGAGAAAAAAGTTCCACATTATCTGGTAATGACTGCTACTCCAATACCAAGAACACTAACTAGTGTAATATTTCAGGATATGGATATTTCTTTGATACTAAACAAACCTAAAGACAGATTACCAACTAAAACATATTTGATTAACCCACAAAGCAGACAAAAGTGTTATGAATCTATAGCAAAAAAAATCCAAGAAACAAAAAATCAAGAACAAGCATTCGTAATCTTTCCACTGATAGAAGAATCTGAAAAAATAGATGCTAAGGCAGCAACAATGGAATATGAAAAGATTTCTAAAACTTGGTTCAAAGATATTAAAACAGAATTACTACACGGTAAGATGAGTGAGGTTGAAAAAAACGAGATTTTAAAAAATTTTAAAGAACAGAAAATAGATGCTCTTTTTGCAACCTCTGTAGTGGAAGTGGGGGTAGATATACCGGAAGCAACCATTATGGTTATAGAGAGTGCAGAAAGGTTTGGATTAGCACAGTTACATCAATTTCGAGGAAGAATAGGCAGAGGAAGTAAACAAGCATATTGTTTTGTAATTCCACACAAAACAAGTAACAAGATAAGAGAGAGATTGAAATATTTTTCTGAAAATAATTCAGGTTTTGACGTTGCAGAATTTGATCTACAGAATAGAGGGCCTGGAGAAGTTTATGGGTATAAACAAACCGGTATCCCTATACTCAAGGTATCAGAAATCACAAATTATGAATTACTTGAACAAACCAGAGAAGTTGCAAAATATATACTTGATACATATTCTGACATAGATGAAATACAAGATAATCTTTTTAAATAAAATATATGAAAAAAATCACTTTAGTCTTAGATAATATAAGGTCGGTTTTTAACACAGGTAGTATAATTCGCACAGCTGACGCAGTAGGAAACCTTAATATATACATATGTGGGATTACGGCAACGCCCGAAAACCCTAAAATGTCTAAAACTTCTCTAGGAGCAGAAAAAAACCTGTCATGGAAATACTTCTATAACACACTGGATGCTGTTAAGCAATTGAAAAAACAAAAAATTCCAGTTTATGGAGTTGAATTGAATAAAAGAAGTAAAAATTTCCAAGATTTTGAATACTTTAAAGATAGCAACCATATAGCACTGGTCTTTGGACACGAAAAGAATGGGATATCAGAACCCGTATTGGACGAATGCACCGAACTATTGTATATCCCAATGCACGGAAACAAGGAATCCTTGAATGTTGCAATTACAGCAAGCATTTTAATGTATGAGGTTATTAGATATAATTGAGTATGGGATTAAGTGCACACTCACAGAAAAAACTAAGAAAAATGAAAGCCAAATGGAGAATTGATACTCCTGAAGACTATGAGAAAAGAGAAACAGAAATTTTAAAAATGTTAGCAAAGGGGAAGGAATTTGGTATAAACACAAAGGTTAGAATAACCGCAGGAGAAGTCAAAAACTTTTCTCTTGAAGTTCCCAAGAACACTAGACCTCTAACAGACAGGCTAAAAGTAACAATCTTTAATATTTTAGGCCCCGATATACCCAAAAAAGATGTTCTGGACCTATATGCTGGTTCCGGTTCATTTGGACTAGAAGCACTTTCCAGAGGGGCAAATAGTGCTACGTTTGTTGACGCCGCAAAGGATGCACAATATTGTATAGAGAAAAATATTCAAAAAACTGGTTTTCTAACAAATACCACAGTAATAAAACAAAAAGTCGAGGATTTTCTTGGTGAAAAAAGGAACTTAGATGAGACTTACGACATCGTATTTATAGATCCACCTTACAAAAAATTCAACAAGAAGAATGTTAAAGAAATACAAAATGTCTTGGATTCAGCTAAAATGGTATTACCAGGTTTTAAGAAAGGAAACAGAAAAAAATTCAAAGGTACAATTATACTAAAACACCCAAGGCGATACCCTATAGAGAACCTCGAGTTAAACAACCTTAAAAAGGTTGAGACAATTAACTTTGGACTTAATGCATTAAGTATATATATTGTGATATAATACCCTATAATAATATTTTAGCATAGAAAAAAGCACTAAAAATGCATGAACAATTACCTCTTAACAAAAGGAAATTTAATGTAGAAAACGACACACGTCAAGAAGATATAGAACATTTAAGAAATATCGTAGAAAATTTTGATAATGCAGAGATAGATGATATCTACGATTTATACACGCTAGGAGAAATAAAGACTATTAGACACTCTTTAAGTATCCTTTTTCCTGAAGAAAAATTCAATTCAGACCCAAAGATATACAGAGCTCTTGCAGAGGAATCTCTTTCATATATAGAGAGAGGAGATCTAGAAAGATACGTATCAAATGCAATATATTTGAAAACCATATTCCCAGAAAAAGCTAGAAAACTAAATAAAGATCTTAACAATATGAAAGTATACCCTGAGATAATAAGCCTTCTGACAAATGCCAGCTATGGAGATGATGTACTAGAAGCATATAATTATGCAGCCAAAGCTAAAAAATTATTCCCAAATGACTTTGAACAACTGGATTTACTAAGAATTTTACAAAACAATGCTTGGGAAGAAAATATACAAAAAACAATTCAAAGCTTAACAACTTTAGATGAAGTAACAGACTTTTTATGCAACCTTAAAATTGTTCAATTCCCTTCTGAGGCTCAAATTAACGATAATAATTGGATAATTCTTAAAGCACATGCCGAAGAATTAAGAAAAGATGAGGATTATACAATATTTGCTGAATACATTAGTAAATTACATATACTTTCAGCAAAAGACATTGAGATAGATGAAGACAAATTAAGCTTGATATTTTGATCTAAGACATATACAATCGATCAGTTCGATATAAATATCCCTAGCTTGAATATTCAAACTAAAATACATGAAAGAAAAGAGGAAAAAAGAAGATGTGACTGAGATAGAGAAGATTAGACATTCACTCTCTCACATATTAGCTCACGCCGTTTTGAACCTATACCCTAAAGCAAAACTGGGTATCGGTCCAGCCATAAAGAATGGGTATTACTATGATTTTGAATTCCCCGAACCGATCTGTGAAGATGTTTTACCAAAAATTGAAGAAGAGATGAGAAAAATAATAGATAAAGATTTACCCTTTAAACAAATATTTAAATCCCGACAAGAAACTATTAAATTCCTAGAAGAACAAGAGCAGGAGTATAAATTAGATCTGATTAAAGACATTCCTGATGAAAAATTCAGCTTTTATACTACTGGAGATAACGAATTTATAGATCTCTGTAGAGGACCTCATGTAGATTCTACAGGTAAAATCAAGGCTTTCAAGTTAACACAAATAGCAGGAGCCTATTGGAAAGGTGATTCAAATAACAAGATGCTTACAAGAATCTACGGAGTAGCTTTCCAATCGAAAAAAGAGCTCAAAGCCTACGAAAAAATGTTGGAAGAAGCTGCTAAAAGAGATCACAGGAAATTAGGTAAAGACCTAGATCTTTTTTCATTTCATGAAGAAGGCCCGGGTTTTGTGTTTTGGCACAATAGGGGCCTTAAAATAAGAAACAAGCTAATAGATTATTGGAGAAGCTTACATCGTAGAGATGGGTATGAAGAGATAAAAACTCCTACAATGTTAACTACAGACACTTGGAAGAAAAGTGGTCATCTTGAAACATTTTTAGATAAAATGTTTTTAGCAACTCCCCATGGAGCAGAAAAAATGGAATATGCTGTAAAACCAATGAACTGCGATGGAGGTATGTTAGTGTACAAAACCCAACAGAGATCATACAGAGATTTACCTATAAGAATGGGGGAGATTGGGACAGTACATAGATATGAAGCTTCTGGTGAGCTACATGGTTTAATGAGAGTCAGAGAAGCCACCCAAGATGATGCACATATCTATTGCAGGGAGAGCCAGATTAAAGACGAACTTAAGGGAGTTATTAAATTATGTAATGAGATATATAATACTTTCGATCTAGAAATTGATCACATCGAACTGTCCACCAGACCAGCAAAATCAATAGGTTCAGATGAAATATGGGAAAAAGCTGAATCTACAATGAAAGAAGTTCTTAAAGAAGAAAGGATAGAGTTCGAAATAAACCCGGAAGACGGTGCATTCTACGGCCCCAAATTTGATTTTCACCTAAAGGATTGTATCGGTAGATCTTGGCAGTGCTCTACTATTCAATTGGATTTTGCTCAACCTGAAAATTTTGATTTGACGTATATAAATGAAGAAGGTGCAAAAGAAAGACCCGTAATGATACACAGAACAATATATGGCTCTTTGGAACGTTTTATGGGCATTATAATTGAAAATTACGTTGGTAAATTCCCTTTATGGCTAGCACCAGAACAAATTTCAGTAATCCCAATAGCAGAAAGGCATTTAGAATATTCTTATGAAATATTAAAGAAATTAAGAGATAGAGATATTAGAGCAACCATAAATTACGAAGATGAAACCATGCAATCAAGAATAAGAGATTCTGAATTAATGAAAATACCATATGCTCTTGTAATAGGGGATAAGGAGGAAGAAACACAAACAGTTTCCGTTAGACCAGCAGGAAAAAAAGAATTAGGTATAATGAAATTAGAAGAATTTATGAAAATTCTTAAAGAAGAAATGAATATTTAATATAAATATAAATTTAAATTTAAAATATGGTTAAAAGAAATAATAAATCTAGAAATTTTGATAATAAAAAAAGAAAGTTTGTAAATAAAAATGAATATATTAAAGCACCAGAGGTACTTTTAATAAATGAAAAGGGGGAGAATCTTGGTAAACAAAAGACACGAGACGCTTTAAACGAAGCAAGAGAAAAAGACCTAGATCTCATAGAGCTTAACCCAAATTCTGAACCACCCGTTTGTAAAATTATGGATTATTCTAAATACCTCTACGATAAAAAAAAGAAGGAAAAGAAAAACAAAGCATCTAAAGGAAAAGACCTTAAAGAGCTTAAATTTAGCCCAGTAATCCAAGAACATGACATCCAGGTGAGGACAACCAAAGCGTTAAAATTTCTAGGCAAAGGTCATAACGTAAGATTCACCATCTTTAGGAAAGGAAGACAAACCAAGGAACAAGCAAAAGATATGATGGACTATTTATTGACTATTTTCGCAGATTATAGTACCATCGAGCCCGAGCCGAAGGAAGAAGGCCGTAAATTATATATCACTATAAAACCTGATGCCCAGACAAAAAACAAGGAAAACAGCCTCAAAGAGGATAAAGATAACCAATCCAAAGGGGAGCAAAGAAGGAAAGATATTATACAAAAAGAGAGCTCAACATCATCTGAGGACAAAGTTATCAAGAAAATCAAAGAGAAGGAAACTTCCTAGAGAAGTGATGAATGATAGTGTTTCCAAAAAATTTAAATCTGTAAAAGTATAAAATGAGAGTTAAAACTGGCAATACTCGAAAAAAACGACACAAAAATATCCTTAAAGACGCAAAAGGATACAGAATGACTAGAAGCAAGCTATACAAGGTAGCTCACGAATCTACTATGCGTGCAGGACAATATTCTTATGCACATAGAAGGAGAAGACATAGCCAGATGAAAACACTGTGGACTAAAAGAGTAAACGCCGCAGCCAGACAAAATGGCCTAACATATTCTGATCTCGTAAATAGGTTAAAGAAAAAGGATATAAAGTTGAATAGGAAAGTCCTATCAGATATAGGACTAAATCATCCGAAGGTATTTTCTGCAATTGTTGAAGAAATTAAAAAATAATTCTCTCTAAAAAGAGTATCAGAAAAAAAAGATGGATTTTAAATATCAAACAGTAAAAGAAGTATACGAAACTTTTCTAGCAGACACAGAATCTACTATCCCTTCAGAACTCAAAACTAAATACCTTGGGAAAAAAGGTAAAGTTAAACAACTATTAAAAGATGTTGGAGAGAAACCAAAAGATGAAAGAGCAAATTTTGGGAAAGAGATAAATACTCTCAAGCATTTCATAGAAAACAAAATAGGCCAACTAAGTGTTCAAACAAAAGCAAAATTTTCTCAAGACCAAATTGATGTAACAGCTCCCTTTGATATAAATACATCACAAGAAAACAAACCTAAACTTTTAAATAAAGTTGGCTCCAAGCATATACTCAATCAAGAATTAGAAAATATATTGAACGTATTTGAGAAAATGGGATTTGATATTGAGGAATCTAGACAAATAGATGATGATTATAATATGTTTACAGCCTTAAATTTCCCAATAGGGCATCCAGCAAGAGATAATTGGGATACATTTTGGACCGAAGAAGGATACATTCCACCTGCTCATACCTCAACTATGCAAAATCGAGTATTAAAATCATATAAAATACCCATTAGAGTTGTTGTCCCAGGCAGATGTTTTAGGAATGAAGCAACAGACGCAAGTCATGAACACACACTACATCAAATTGAAGGTGTTTATGTCGATAAAGATATTTCCATGGGAGACATGTTCGGTGTCATAAAAGAGTTCTTAGAAGGTATATTTGAAGCTAATCTTCAAATTAAAATACAAACAGGGTATTTCCCTTTTACAGAACCCAGTGCAGAAATAATGATTAGTTGCCCTTTTTGCAAAACAAGAGGATGTAATATTTGCAGTTACTCAGGTTGGATTGAAATCATGGGATGTGGGATGGTTCATCCAAATGTTTTAAGAGAAGGATGTATTGATCCCGAAGAATACACAGGTTTTGCTTGGGGCTTTGGACTTGATAGGGTAGTAATGATGAAGTATGGGATAGATGATATAAGAAAATTACATTCTGGAGAACTAGAATTCCTAGATCAATTTTAAAAATATTGAAATGAAAATCTCGTTAAATAAAATAATAGAATACGCGAACAATATTGATGCTTCTGCTGAGGAAATTGCAGAGAAAATAAGAGAAGGTTTAGCAGAGGTTGAAGAGGTTGAGAACTTAAAAGAAAAATACAAAGGTATTCTAATAGCTGAAATCAAAAATAAAGAAGAACATCCAAAAGCAGACAAATTAGCTATATATAAGATAGACATAGGGAAGAAAAAACATATACAAGTCGTAGCAGGAGACAAAACACTTGGAAAAGGAGATCAAGTCGTATATTTTCCTCCTGGAACAAAATTACCAAATAATCCCGAACCAAATAAATTTGACGGGGAGATAAAAAAAACAAAACTCAGAGAAATTGAATCGGAAGGCATGCTTGCATCAGAAAGTGAGCTAGGACTCTCCAATAATCATACAGAAATAATGAAGCTAAACGCTGAAGTGAAAGCAGGAGAATCTTTTTGCAAATTTGCGGGTTTAGACGATTATATATTTGAAGTAGAAAACAAGCCATTGACAATAAGGCCGGAAACGTTTGGACATATAGGTTTTGCAAGAGAAGTTTCTGGAATATTCAACAAACCCTTTTAAACTCCTCAATGGTTCAAAGATGCTGAGAGCATCAAACCAAAAGAGCCCCAAACAGAAGATTTACCCGTACAAGTAAATAACAAATTAGAAAGACTTTGTCCCAGATATATGGCATTGTCAATAAAGGACGTTGATGTTAAAGAATCACCTCTATGGTTAAAAGCTTTTCTAGCATCTTTAGATATAAAGTCGGTCAACAATATTGTAGATATAACCAACTACATAATGGTAATAACAGGACAACCACTTCATGCATTTGATTATGATAAGTTAGTCTCCAGAGATATTCACGCTAAAAACAAAGCTTTGATTACTGTTCGCACGGCACAACAATCGGAAAAAATAACCACATTAGATGGCAAAAATGTAGAATTAAATGACCAAACAGTAGTGATATGTGACAGTCAGAATCCAATAGCAGTAGGAGGAATGATGGGAGGGCTAGATACAGAGGTAGACAACAATACAAAGAATTTAATATTGGAAAGTGCCAATTTCGATTTATACAACATCAGAAAAAATTCAATGGAGCTTGGTTTTTTTACAGAGGCAGTGACAAGATTTTCCAAAGGACAAGACCCAAACATATGCGAGCCATCACTATACAAAGCTGTAGCAATGATACAAGAACTAGCAGGTGGCAAAATCGCGAGTAAAATACAAGATGAGAATACTAAATTACCTGAGCCTCACAAGGTTACTTTTTCCATCGACAAATTGAATAAACATACAAATTTAGACTTATCTAAAAAACAAATTCTTGAGATACTCTCAAACGTAGAAATACCTGAAATAGAGACAAAAGGAAAAGATTTAGTAACATTAGAAATACCTACTTATAGGCAAGATATAAAGATACCAGAAGACATACACGAAGAAGTAACAAGGCTCTATGGGTACAAGAATATAGAATTCAAATTACCAAAAAGAAATGTCTCTTACAAAAAAACAAATCCAGGTGTTGAAACAGCCACACAAACCAGAAATACTTTAAAAGCAATCGGCGGCAATGAGGTACTCACCTATAACTTTGTAGGATACGAACTATACAGAAATTGTGATTTAAATATAGAACACAACTACCGATTAACAAACCCATTATCTCCTGAACTTGAATTTTTAAGAACAACACTTTTACCTTCTTTATTAGAAAAAGTAAATCCAAACATTAACAATGGATATTATAAATTTTCAATTTTTGAAATCAACAGAGTACATAATAAACTGGATTTAGATAAACAAGAAAAAAATAGGTTACCAAAAGAGTTTAGAAAATTAGCCCTCGTATTCACAGAGGATATACCATGTCCATACTACCAAGCCAAATACTACTTAGATAAATTACTTGAGGAGTTAAAGACTGCTCCTGTTGAATATAAACCAATTGAAAAAATAAACAACGAGATTATTCCAAATAATATCTCAATAATCCAAGATATGTTTGATATTAACCGCACCGCTATAATCACATCCCAACTAGACAATCAGGATATTTATCTTGGAATTATAGGAGAGCCTAATTTAGAAGTACAAGAAAATCTCAAACTAAAACAACCTGTTGGTATGTTTGAAATAGATCTCGATAATTTACAAAAAATAATAGCTCTAAATACCGATATCATTAACTTTTCAAAATACCCTAAAATTCAACAAGACATGTGTTTTGTTTTAAATAAAGAAGTGCACTACAAAGTAGTAGAGCAAACCATAGAAAAAGCATTACTGGAAAGAAAGTTAAATTACAAAATAAAACCAGTAGATATTTATCAAAAAGAAGAAGAAAAAAAGCAAATAACTATTCAAATAAATATCCAACACAAAGAAAAAACCCTAAAGGAAAAAGACATTCAATCCATTCGTGATCTTGTAGAAAAAAGAGTCTTCAAAGAAACAAAAGGAACTTTGAAAAAGGAGTAGGGTATGTCTCCTATTAAAACAAAAAAACTTAAAATACTTCTATCTGTTTGCATATTACTATCACTTTTATTATTCGCAATATCCACTGTATACCTAAACGTAGGACAATATAATGAAAAGCTTCTTTATGGAGACATAAAATGCATAGATGGAATTTTTATTTTACCACAAAGTTACGCTATAAGCGGAAATTTTGATTTCAACCACAAGTTTTATTCCGAAGATATTTATAGTAAAGAATTTTGTTTCAGAACAAATGAATTTCTAGAAGAGAACAAGAAATACGAAATCACACTAAAGCCTTTTAATTTCAAACCTTTGTCTAAAACACTCTCCTTTGTAGGAGATAAATATCCAAATATTCAAAAACAGAGTAAGACGATAGGAGCAAAAGGATCTGCTGACTTCAAATTGGAAAAAGATATATCAAGTGTACAGTATCACATACTAAATAAAAACGATGGAAGAGTTCAATGTAATTCTAAAGGGAGGAAAATCTCCTGTGCAATAGAGGAGTTAAATTTAGAACAAGGTAAAGAACAAAAAATGCAAATTACAAAAAGGAATAGCTTACAGCAGGAAGAGGTGTTAAAAGAATTTAATATAAAAACTTATCCAGAATTGGAAGTAGTAGACAGTAAAGTTTTTAACAAAGATACTTACAAGCCAAAACTTGAAATAGTGTTTAGTGGAGATGTTCAAGAAATCGGTGGAATTACTCTAAAACAGAATGGTGTAGAAAGAAGCGATCTGGATATAGATTTTGAAAAAGACATTGTACATATTCAACCCAAATTTAAATTAAAACACTCGCATGAATACACTGCTACAATTAAAGAAGTTGTAGGGGATAATAAGAGTTTTTTAGAAGATAAAAAAAAGATTAATTTTACCACAAAACCAGCACCGAATTTCTGGTGGATATATCCTGATAATATACAAATTGCCAATATCGAAGACAAAGAACATCTAACATTGGTAAATAAAGAAAGACAATTACCTAAAAAATATGAACCTCAAGATCTAGTAGAAGCAAGCAAATCTGGATTACAAACGAAGGATAATATTCGTCTTCGAAACATCCTTATACGAGACCTTAAACATTTGGGGACAGCTGCAAAAAAGGATGGAATCAATTTAAAAATAGTTTCAGGATATCGATGCTATGAAACACAAGAAAGGTCTTACCAAAATGCAATATCCAAAAACGATGGAAATATAAGTTTGGCAAAGAGGGTCTCTGCTAAACCAGGCCATAGTGAACATCAATTAGGCACCGCGATAGATTTTGGGACCAAAAAAGCGGCAGAATTTCAATCTTTCAATACTACTAGAGCTGCTAAATGGTTAGAGGAGAACGCTTGGGAATATGGTTTTGTTAAAAGTTATCCTGAGAGAGCTGAACATATAACAGGTTATATACATGAAGGATGGCATTATAGATATCTTGGGAAAGAAAAAGCAAAAGATTTACAAAATTCAGGTCTAGTATTGCAACAATGGTTGGAATATAAAACAGAATAATTATATTTAATCATCCTCTTCGTCATCTTCTTCCCTAATATAGACAGTAATCTGTTCACTTGATTTTTCCTCATTCATATCAAAAGCAGCAACCCGAATAGAATAATCTCCATCTTCTAAATCATCAGGCAAAGTATAAGAAAAGTTTAAAGAAATATCACCCTCATCATCTTCATCATATGTTTCCTCTTTTATAATTTCACCATTAAAAAACACCTCAATATCTTCTATTCTAAAGCCAGGTTCAACATCAACCTCAAAATCTAGAGTATCGCCGGGCATATATACATCACCTTGAACAGGGGAAGTAATATCAATAATAGGGGAATCAGTTGCACCCTCGGGTAGTTCACATTCACCCTCATCAGGTTCTGAAAATATAATTTCTCTATCATCCAAATCTCTCAAGTAATCTTTGTAATTATCTTCTTGAAGAGGGTTTTCCATTTCATAGTCCTTAAATAGTATCTTTTCTTCTAACAGATCAAAATGCTCAGCAAGTTCCTTATTAGTAGGTATCAAACCACTATCTCCACATACCTGGATTACTTCCCTTTCATCGTCTGGAGGACTATTACCATCCATATATATAGATTCTACACGATTACACTCGGTATCTTCATCAGCCATCCAGCCCGTATCATTACAAACTCTTACGGAATTAACTCCTCCAGGTCTACTAAAACCTTCAGGTCGATATTCAGTAGCCACTCTCTCCATAAAAGAACTAGCAATAGGCAGCGGGACGGTAGTACTCCAAGCACCAGGAACTTCTACATTATTATTATTTCCAGCCCAAACACCAACCACGAGATTCCTGTGGTACATTATGGTTGTTAAGTCTCTCGGTCCATCCGTTGTACCTGTTTTACCACAAACTCTCTCACCAGCTATGTGGTAATGATGATCCAAAGGTTGATCTCCAAAATTTCCTTTATCACAAAGAATCCAATTAATCCCATAAGCATATTTCTCATCCACAACTCTATCTCCACCTGTATCTTCATTTTCATAGAGCACTTCACCTCTTGGGTCTTTCACTTCCAATATTGATACTACTGGCTTTTTAACACCCTCATTCGCAAACACAGAAAAAGCAGCAGTATGCTCAAGCATCTTCATTTCTGCTGCACCTAGGCCCAAACTTAAACCATAAGCATCTCTATGTACTAAACTTGTTATACCCAATTTTTCAGCAGTTTCTATAAATCCGTCCAAACCTATTAACTGAGTTGTATATACAGCAGGAATATTCCTAGACTTCAACAACGCTTCTCTAGCTGTCATATGGCCATGATAATTGTGGTCCCAATTTCTCAATTCATAATCTCCAAAATCCAAACCCCGAATATCCGGAGCCTGTAACCAAGGACCATAACCATCTTCAAAAGCCCGCAAGTATGTATATGGTTTTACAGAAGAACCCATTTGCCTAAGACTAGTTATTACATTTGTATTGCCGTCAATTTTAGGATCTTCTTGCTCCCAATAATCAATAGATCCTACCATCGCAAGGATTTCATTAGTATGAGGATCAAGAACTAACATAGCACCATTTTGCACATTATATTGATGTCCATGCTGTTCAATCCCTTGCCTTATTTCTTCTTCTGCAATCTCTTGAATAGAATAATCTAGAGATGTTCTAACCCTTAATCCACCTCTCTCAACTCGCTCGATACCAAACTCTTCCTCCAATTCTTCTTTAACATAAAAAACGAAGTGCGGTGCATCTATATCAACCCTTTTGGCAGCATACTCTAATTCTTCTTCCTTGGCTTCTTCTATCTCTTCGGAAGTCACTCCAGTCATATCCTTGTTTCTTTCCATTAAGTTCAAAACAACATTTTGCCTCCTTTCAGCTAACTCAGGATCCGTTCCAAAAATAGGGGAGAAATTTGAAGGACTAGCTATTACACCTGCCAACATAGCACTCTCTGCAAGCGTAAGATCTTGAGCATCTTTGGCAAAATATGCTCGAGAAGCTGCCTGAATACCGTAATTAACGCCTCCAAAAGGTACTTCATTCACATACATTTGCAAAATCTCTTCTTTAGATAGAGTTTGTTCCACCTGCATAGTAATTAGCACTTCCTGGATTTTCCGAGAATATGTTTCTTCATAAGCTTCGTCACCCATAAAATCATAAAGCAATGTGTTTCTAACAAGCTGCTGTGTAATAGTACTAGCTCCACGAACTATCTCTCCTCTAACAAGATTTGCATAAGCAGCCCTACCTATAGCTAACAAATCTAAACCCTTGTGTTCATAGAAATCAATATCTTCAGCCGCTAAAACCGCCCAAATAAAATGGTCGGGTAATTCATCCAACTCTACAAATTCTCTGTTTTGTTCACCGTAAATTTGATAAAGTTCATTCCCATCACGATCTTGAATTACTGTTGTTTGAGCAGAGTCCCTTTCTACCAACCCATCAGGATCTGGAAGAGAAGCCTCTATTGATCTTAAATATAGTCCTCCTCCTATTAATGAAGCAATCAACAAAAAGAAAAATCCCCCCAAGAGGATGACAAAAAATTTCCCAAGACGTTGTTTCAAAGGTAAATTCTTACGATTCTTAGTAATGCCTAAATAAGAGGCCTTTTTCTTTTTTTTAGCACCCAATCTAGGTTGTTTACCTCTTAGTTTAGAAGGATTTATAGCCTTAGAGCTCAAATCACCCTTCCTGCTAGGTGACTTCCTGCGACCTGCACTTGTTTTCTTTTTTTTGTTTTTTGACGATTTTATATTCACAGAATATTTCATAATTGCATTATATACATCATCACAAATTAAGTCGAGTCCCTATCATTTTCTCCTCTCTTATACCTTTCATAAATCTGAGCATAACGCTTAGTATTTAAATGCATAGTCCAAACCATCCACCCAATAAAAATCAAACAAAAAAGGCTGAAAACAGCATGTAAAAAATAAACCACCATCTGCGGTAAAATACCTCCTAAAGTTACTAACAACAAAACATAAACTATAAATACGAGGAAACCAAATACAAAGAACTGAGGATCGAATGTAGAGAAATTACCATATATCATATTGTGCAAATCTATATCTTCATCATCATTTCGCAATTTTTTTATAGTTTCAACCATAGCCCAAGTCTGAAATGCTTTAGCACAAGCATTCCCTCTTCTTAACGTAAACTGTTTTTGAGGAGTATTCGGTTCGTGCATAACAAACCTAAAGAAATCATCGTCTACTAAACCAGACTTATTCAAAGGGAAATTTTCTTGAAACAAGTTAATATTCCTTTCTAATAACTGTTCCCAAAGCATAAATTGTGGTTCTTTCCCAATATATGAAAATTGTAAACTGTGTAAATCATAGACTTCTATTAAATCATCAATCACAGTAGCTAATTTATTCATAGAGATAAACATCTGACAAGAAGATAAATCCTTCACCTTATAATCAAAAGGAACTATATCAAATTCAAGCAGTATAGGATCATCCTCACCAAAGGCTTCTTGTACAGTAGCTTGAACACTCTTTATACGATCCCACTTAAAAGATTCCATGTAAGTTAAATAACATTTAAAGTTTGAACAAATTCAAGAACATATGGAACAAATATTATTAAGACAACAGCTATAGAAAGAAAAGTCGCAAGCAAAACAGCTCCAGATGATATATCCTTGGCATATCTAATATAGTCTCTGTATTCAACACAAATAGCATCACAAACAGTCTCTATACTTTTATTAAAAGCCTCACTAACTAATAGCAGAGTTATCGTAAAGCCCAAAACTAACCACTCTATCGAATTTATGCTAAAAAAAAGCCCTGCGATAACCGCCAATACCGAAAAGAACAACAGAATCTGAAAGTTTTGCTCTGTAGTAACTATCTCATACAAACCACGCCAAGCGTACTTATGACTTCTAATATGCTTTGTAAATACGTTTTCAGGTTTTTCCATACTGATACGATAGAATATTATCCACAAATTGTCAATTTATCCTAACAGTGATAGAATATTGAGATGAAAAATAATCATAAATACTTAGAAAATTTACCTCCCAAAGGAACAACAGATTGGTTTCCCAAGGAATGTGCCATTCGTAAGCATATTTTTGACACCTTTAGAAAGGTTTGCGAATCTTTTGGATATGAAGAATACTTAACTCCTATGCTTGAGAAAGCAGATCTATATAGAACCAAGTCTGGAGAAGATGTAGGGCAAAAGGAATTGATGACATTTACCGATTTAGGAAATAGAGAACTAGCTCTTAGACCAGAAATGACTCCTTCCGTTATGAGGATGGTAACAAGAATATATGAGCAAAAACCTAAACCGATTAGGCTTTTCTCGATAGCCAATTTTTTTAGGAATGAAAAGCCACAGAGAGGGAGAAATAGAGAGTTCTGGCAACTTAACTACGATATTTTCGGATCTAATTCTCTACAGGCGGATATAGAGGTTATAAAAATTGGGATAGAAATTATGTTACAACTAAATACTCGAAATACCCTCCAAGAAAAACCCTTTATCACATATATAAACGACCGCAGAATAATAACACATTTCTTGAAAGATGTTTTGGGGATTAATAAGAATATTACAGAAATAATGCGAATTCTTGACAAAAAAGACAAACTCAAAGAACAAGAATTTAAAAAACAACTAGAAAAATATGATTTGAATAGTAAAAAAATAAAGAAAATTAATGAGTTTATGAACGAAGATATTGATATTGAAGATATAGATAAATATATAAATAATTTGGAAGTCCTGGAAGACATAAAAGAAGTTCTAAAGACTTTGAAAGAAGATGATAGATATACCAATTGGGTTAAATTCAAACCAAATTTAATACGAGGACTCGACTATTATACAGGAATTGTTTACGAAATTTTCGATACAAGCAAAGAAAATAATAGATCTCTTTTCGGAGGAGGAAGATATGACAAACTCGGAGAAATTTTTGGTAAGCCTGATATACCTGCAGTAGGATGTGCCCCCGGAGACGAAGGCATAAGGTTGTTCCTCGAGACTTGGGATTTAACTGATAAGATAAAACCTCAATTAACAACGTATTATCTCCCAATCATAGATCTCTCTAGTCAAAAACATCTAGACAGAATTGCTCAACAGCTCAGAAATGAAGATAACATAGTTTTACAAGGACTAGAGAAGGAAAGCATCAACAAAGCTCTGTGGGCAGCAAACAAGAAAGGGGTAGACAAAGTCATTTTATTAGGTTCAGATGAGCTTGAGAAAGGTGAATATATACAAAAGGACTTAAAGACAGGAAATCAAATTGTCAAAAAGTTGTGATTTTTTCACAGTAAAATGCACTAAATAAACCACCGAAAATACTCTGTGATGCCTTATGAAGAGAGGGGACTGACACAGTGGAATATCTTAATCGTGGAAGATGATAAAGAAGTGGCAAAACTCATTTCTGACTTATTTGAAAACAACGAGTGGGTCACTAAATCTACAGGAAGACTAAAACTAGCCAAAAGATTTCTTGAAAAAATGCATTTCGATTTAATATGCCTAGACCTCATTCTTCCAGATGGAAACGGATATGAACTGCTAAAAGAATTACAAAACAAATATCACCTCCACGATACAAAAGTCGTTGTTATAAGTAAAAGAAAATCCGCAAAGGATATTGTAGAAGGTTTGGAAAAGGGTGTAGATGAATATATTCCAAAACCATTCACTCCAAAGGAATTAAATCTAAGAATTCGAAAATTATTAGAGGAGAAAAAGAAACATGTGTATGAGAGTAAAAATGGAGTATTACAATTAGATAAAAGAACTATGCAAGTCCAATATGACGATCATAAAATCTTCTTAACCAAAACAGAATTTTTAACATTTGAATACATCTTTAGCAGTGAAGGATTTGTAAGAACAGAGTCATTGATAAAATTTCTTGAAGCAAAAACAGCAAAAAAAGTAGATAATACAGCATTAACTACTACTATAAAAAGATTGAGAGATAAACTACAGAGAAAAACAGGCAAAAGATTTGTAAAAAATAAATACGGGCTAGGCTACTATATATCCTGAAGGGGCCAATAAAACCTAACCCTGTCCCCAACAAAGCTTACTCTACACTGCAAAGCATCTTCCAAGACATCCGTTATATCCTCAAAAGCTTTTCTATCTTTTAAAGAAAAAGACAAGTGCTTTTCTTCCAAGATCACGCGACTCCCAAACCTAACAAAATCTGCTAAAATACAACAACAGAATATTCTTAAACTTTTTTCACAGCACTTAATTTTTAAATCACGTTGTACATCAACATTAAAATTATAATTCAAATCACGCACACATTCACAGATTACCTTTCCCAAAGAGCAATACTTTAGTTCCTCATCAGAACAAAGATACATATCTAAAGTATTCTCCATTTTTTTCAATACAAGATTCAAAGAACAATCTTTATTTCTAAGAGAAAAAATTGTTAATAGATTCCCCATATCATGATTCAAAAGATTTATCCTATTCTCATAATCACAAAGCTTAGGAAACAAATGATTTCTCCAAATGCTTTTTGTATCAAGACAAAAATAACAGGCGAGATAGAAACAAACGGCAGCCATCACAAAAGCTACAAGAGAGAAATTTAATATATCAAAACTACCTGATAAAAATATTAAAATTAAGATATACGCAAAAAACAAGAAAACTCTAGATAAAGATATGAACAAAACAAGAAGAAGCAATATATTAAATTCTTGCCCAAAACCCGCACAAATAATCGCTATCACTAAACTTAAGACAAAAGATTTTTTAAATGAGAAATATTTTTGAAAGTAATAGAGTATTCCACTCAAAAAAAACATCAAAAACAATATACAATTAATAACAGAAAATGAAAAAAACAGAAGAAGAGAATAAGTACAAAGAGTTATGTAATAAACTATAATGAGGTCATCAACTTTAATAGACAATAATTTTTAAACTAAGATACCTTCTTTTTCCATTCGTCGATTTTATTCAAAGCATCTACTGGAGTCATGTTTTCTGTATCCAATTTCCTTATTTCCTCAATCAAATAATTGTTCTCGTTTTTAAATAATTCAAGTTGACTATTATCTACCTCCTTTGGTTCTTCCTGCTCCGCATTTTTTTCTACAGGTATTTTAGTATTTTTAGTTTCAAACATAGATGTTTGTTCAAAAGAAGACAGTATTTCTTTTGCCCTGTACAAAACTTCATCCGGCAAACCTGCAAGCTTAGCAACATGTATTCCATAACTACGATTAGTTCCACCTTCAACAATTTTTCTCAAAAATATAACCTCTTCATTTTCTTCATCCTCATGAACTTGAATACTAAGATTTGTAACAAGATTAGAACTAGATTCACCAAGAGCCAGTAATTCATGATAATGTGTAGCAAACATTGTTCTTACTTTTACAAAATTTATTAAATACTCTGCCAATGCCCAAGCAATACTAACTCCATCATACGTACTAGTGCCTCTTCCAATCTCATCAAGAATTACAAGACTGTTCGAAGTGGCATTATTTACAATATTGGCAGCTTCATCCATTTCGACCATAAATGTACTTCTTCCACCTGCAAGGTCATCTGAAGCCCCAACTCTTGTAAAGACTCTATCTACCATTGATATTTTTGCCTCAGAAGCTGGTACGAAAGAGCCAATCTGAGCCATTAATACCAACAAAGCTACTTGTCTAATATATGTTGATTTTCCTGACATATTTGGCCCCGTAAGTATATTCATTCTTCTCTCTTTATCATTCAAAAATATATTATTTGGTATAAAATCTTCTTCTGCATTTATTTCAACAATGGGGTGCCTTGAGTCATACACTTCAATCTTCTTTCCTTCTTTGCCAATATCAAAAACTTCAGGTTTAACATAATTATTATATATCCCGCAATAAGCAAAGCCTTGTAGCACATCCAAATATGCTATTTCTTCAGCAATAATTTTTAAATTATCTATATATGGTAGAGTTTCCGTACGAAATTCTTCAAATATCTCAAGTTCTAAATCTCCCAGTTTTTCTTCTGCATTCAAAATTTCATCCTCTTTTTGTTTCAATTCCTCCGTTATATACCTTTCACAATTCACCAATGTCTGTTTTCTAATATATTCCTCAGGTACTTTGTCTTGGTTTGCTTTACTAACTTCAATATAATAACCAAATCCCTTATTAAAACTAATTTTCAGATTAGTAATTCCCGTTCTTTCTTTTTCTTTCATCGCAAATTCTTTTACCCAACTCTTACTGTTTCCAGAGATATTCCTCAATTCATCTACCTTACTATGATATCCATCCTTAATTATATTTCCTTCCGTTATTATATTCGACGGATTTTCTGCAATAACTTCATCTATTTTTTCAATGAGTTGATACAATGATTTCTTTTTGGATTTAGAGAAGAGTTCTTCTGATAATATTCCAAATTTTCTATTAAACTCTCCAAGTTTCGAATACAGATCTTTTACATTCACCAAAGAGTCCTGCAATGCTTTGTAATCTCTTGCATTACATCTACTAAGACCTATCTTTCCTACAATTCTTTCAATGTCGTTGATATTTCCTAAAACATTTCTAACTTCATCCAACAATTCAAAATTTTCAAAAAGATATTCAACTATCTTATGTCTTTTAACAATCTTACCGTGATCTAACAAAGGGTTGAGTATCCAATTATGTAATTTTCTTGATCCCATATTTGTTCTGTTTTCAGATAGGGTGGATAACAAAGAACCAGAGGTATTTCCTGTAGCTGAGTTAAATATGAGATCCAGATTCTTAACTGTAGAGAAGTCCAAATACATTGTTCCATCAATCTTGGAGTGTATCGGTTTAGATATATGTCTCGGCTTTATCTTCTGTGTTTCTGATATATATTTCAAAATCATTCCTACTGCAGTAGAGGAGGGGGAGGTACTCTTCAGACTTAGAGAGTTTAATGTTTTTACTTCATAAAAGTCTTTTATGATATTTTCATAATCATCCTTTTCCAAGAATTGTACAGGATAATTAGATACATCCAATTGCTCTCCTTCCAATAATAAAATTTCGGCCGGGCCAAAGGAATTAAGCACCTTATTTATATTCTTCTGCACAAAATCACATTCATAGACTTGCAATTTACCTGTAGATATATCAATAATTCCAACACCCAACTTATTTTTAACCTTACATAAACTAACCAGATATATATTCTTTGTATATGCATTTTCGTCTTCTTCCAATGTTCCTGGGGTTACTATTCTGGTTACTCCTCTTTTAACTATTCCTTTCGCAAATTTTGGATCTTCCAATTGATCAACTACTACTACACAATGTCCTGCTTTTACTAGTTTAGGTAGATACTGATCTATTGCATGATGGGGGAATCCTGCCATTGCTGTATTGTCATTTTTACTTTTGTCCCTCGCCGTCAAAGTTATATTCAAAATTTTAGCGGTTACTTTTGCATCTTCCCCAAAGGTTTCAAAGAAGTCTCCCATCCTAAACAACACTATTTTATCGGGATATTGGTTTTTAAATCCCATAAACTGTTTTATCATTGGAGTCTCTTTCATACCTCAGAGTATACAAAAAAAGGAGAATTTTTTAAATTTCAAAGGTAAATTCTTTTTTTTCTTTAGAGAGGGTATTTTCTTAGTTCTAATTTCTTTATTTTTTC
>PWFU01000039.1 GCA_003554185.1 Candidatus Dojkabacteria bacterium | reverse complement strand
TTGGACATTACAATCTAAAGGAGCAGTCCAAAGAAGACCGGACCAAGTGTCCCTGGCTATATAATCTCCTAAATTACCTTCTCCATCCTCTTCCCACTCCCAAATTTCATTCACTTCAGCCATATCTTCCGGAGTGGGGCAACCGTCTGAAGAACGAGTATAGCTGTCATTTTCATCATGCATGTCGTTTGCAAAGTAATAGCGGTTGTCCAAGTGTATAGGGCCTGTGGAATAAGATTGAGCTTCCCAGCAATCATCTACATATTGTGCAGTAATAGTTTTATGCTCTGTAAGATTCATATAATCCTTATCCCAACCTATGAAATAATGATCTTCTTTTTCTGGAGCATCTGAAGGAATTGCATCACCCTCGTATCCTACTGTCTGAGTTTCAAATTCCGCACCGTCATGATCCAGAAATGTTGCTGTGTAAAGACGATCAGTTGTTAATGTAAGAACTAAGTCTAAAGAATAAGTACCTATGGGTTGATGAGCTGGAATCTCTTGTTCAAAATTTATATCCGTTATATCCATACGACACATAGGACTATGCATTGTATCTAAAATATCTATACTCTCTGCATTATTCTCCTCGAAGAAAACTTCTCCACTACTATAATTAATATCATCACACTCACCCTCAGTATCTATATTCATACTCTCAAAATCTAAAGAAAGTTTATCATGTATCGGATATTTTTCTCCTGTATTATCGTCTACCCAATATGCATCTTCTCCAAAACTGCTCTCTATCTTAGGCGCTATATTTAAATCTAATACATTATCCTCTGTAGGATTATCTAATCTGAGAATTTCATATTTTTCTTCCTCCTCATCTTCTATCCCTAATACCCCCGTAGATTCTGATGGTTCATCAAAATCAAATTCTACATCTGTAAACTCTATTACAGGAGGATCTATCTCTTCTCCTTCATCATCTACAAAATACAGGCTAGCGTAATCTAAGGGAGTAACACCAAGACTTAGAGAAACTTCTTCTGATGTATCTTCAGCATATACATTAAAAAGAAAGATAAAAGAAAGACAAGGAATTATTAAAAACGCAAAGAGTTTTTTAAAAGGCAGATTTTTCATTTTCAAAAAACATTGAAATTATCTCTACTAATACAATAACGGAGTAGGGAGTATTTGTCAAATCTTCCCCTTGGAGAGAATAAGTTCGGCCTCTTTCTCAGCAATAACCTTTTTCATATCAAGAAAATTCTTTCCATTAACAACAACACCAGAAAAACCTAATTCTATATATTTCTTAATTAAATTCTCATTATCTTCTGTAATACCTATAACCTCAGTATCATAACCAACCAAAGCTTTTTTTATACTCTCCAAAGCTTGAAACAAACTATTAGTATCGAGAGAATAAACAGCATTAGGATCATCCAATAATATACCCTGCATCTGTTTAGCTAAGACTGGTGAATTTAAAATTATTCCATCAATATTTGCAAGAAGAATATCTTGTACAAGAAGAACCTCAGATGGATTATCAATAATTGCATAAATTTTAAAGGAAGAACCTCGTCTTAGTCCCATACTCAGAACTTGTTTTTTAATTGATTTCATATTTTCCCCACTCAACGGGCTATGAACAGCTAGAGTAACATTCTTAGATCTATGTAAATTCCTAACCCTAGTAATAATCTTCAATGCCAACTTCATTAGATCATCATTTACTAAATATCTGTACATTCCTCGTAATTGTGTATTAGCTTCGTAATCTTTTCCTTTTGTGAGCTGAGCAAAATCGTTTGAAAAGTAATTACCTATAGATACAACAACCTCTGTACTAGAAAATCTATCCGCTATTCCATCAATTTGCTTAGCAAGATCACTAATATATTCTGTAGAAATTCCCTCTTCTACAAAAGCTAAAGGGTGTTTAGCTTTCTCTAACATCAATTTTTCTAAATCACAGAAAACTAAACCAGAAGAATTTTTTACAACATAGTTTTCTACTTGATCCAACTCGTTATCAGAAATATATACCTCTGTAGCAGTTCTTGGTATTTCAACTTTTTGAGATTCTACTTGTGATGCATCATATTTTTGAGATTGTTCTTTTTTTTCTTCTTTTTTTTCAGTTTTCTTTTTACTCTTAGCAGACTTCTCAACTTTATCCACCACCTCATATTCTATTTGAAAACTACCAGGAGCCTCATCTACTTGTTCGCTAGCTTCATAATCGTTAGAATAATCAACTTTTATCTCTTCATCAGAAACTTCACATACTTCTTTTTCTTTCTGTTTTTCTCCTTCCAACTCCTCTCTAGGTTTTCTACCGTAAACATATACACCACCCGAACCTGCGTCGATTTTTACAAAATCTCCTTCATTTAAAAGTTTTGATGCATTATATGTACCGACTACAGCAGGCAAATCAAACTCTCTTGCTAAGACTGCTACATCACTAGTGACTCCTCCTGTATCCATTAAAATCCCACCAGACTTATGGATAATGTCTCTAATACCATCAAAAACCTCTTCTATTATAATGATGTTTTCTGAGGATATAACTAGGGCTTGATAATTCTGACTATTAACCCTCAATATCTTACCAACTTTAGTCCCCTGACTAACCCCAATACCAGTTAATAGAAAATTGAAGTTATTCATATCCAAATTATCTGATAAAAGGTTTTTAGCAACATCGTCGATAACTTTCTCTCTTTCTTTAGCAACCTTTTCGCTTTGCTTTTGTTCTTTTTTCTCTTCTTTGTCAATTTCTTTTTGCGATAATTGAGCAAATTTTTGAGATAATTTACTTAATTTATCATCAGTAGATGCAAACTCTGTAACATCATCTTGCTTCTTTTCCTCTTGTTGTATTAGAGTTTCTAAATCAGCATCTTCAGGAGTTTCTACCTCCTGAGAAGAGGAGTCATCTGCTTGTTTTTGATCTTTCATCAAATTAGCAAACTTCTCTTTCAACTTTGGTTCTTCTTTCATAATTTCTTTAACTGCCTTTTCTTGAGCATATTGTGTTAATTCCTCTTGTGATTTTTTCTCCTCTGCTTGTTTTACAGCACCCAGAGCAGGATCCAATATACCACTACTGTTTGTTTGTACATCTCTAGGAGCTTCTTGAGAAGAGACAGTTATTGCTTTATGTTGAAGCACCCAAACTTTACCACTTTCCCAAAGCCATTCTATATTCTGTTCTTTTCCAAAACTATCCTCTATAATCAATGAAATTTTTGCAATATCTTGAAGGAATCTATCTTCTAGTTTTTGTTTATGACTCCAAGTATTGGATATACCGATTTTTTCAACTCTTGTTGTGCCACCAGATTTAAGTGAGCGAATATTCATCCAGTCTTGTGGAGATATATTTTTTTCTACACAACTTAAATCATTTTTGTTAAAAACATACCTATCCGGAGTTATCTCACCTTTAGATATTACGTCTCCCAAACCATAAACAGCCTCAATGCTCATTTTTGTATTATCCTGGGTAATAGGGTCACGGGTATACGTCACCCCAGAAACTTCTGCTTGTACCATCCTTTGAACAACTATTCCCATTCTGACCTGAGACAGATCTACATTATGTTGTCTTGCATAAGCAACTACGGAGTCACTGAATACAGAGGTATATACTGTCTTGATAGCATCTACCAAATCATCGTAACCTCTTACATTTACTTCTGTTGCAAACACGCCGGGGAAGAGTATATTTCCATCCGGTAAATACACAACAGAAGATCTAACCGAGACCCAAGCATCAGAAAATCCAGACAATCTTGCATAAGCTTTCAAAATCTCTTCTTGTATTTCAGGAGATATTTCAGTTTGAAAAATTGCATCTCGAATATGCAAAGGATCAGGAAGTTTTTTTTCTTTTAAATAATTATCTAATTTACTTCCAAGAGCAGAATACACCAGACTGGTAAAGACACCCGCAGAAACAACAAAAAAAGAAGGAACTGGGAAATCAACATCCTTGAGTTTAAAAAGGCTTAATCCCTTCCTACCTACAGAAGATTCATTTACATCCTTTGAAGAAAAATCTTCGTAGAAAAAAATGTCTTTTTCTTGAATACCTGGCATTTATCTCCAACTAATCAATCTTAAATATTTCCTCTATAAAATACCTTTTGCTTTTAATTTTTGCAAGTCCTTATAGAATTCGTATGCAATTCTAAGAAGAACGAGGGTAGGGACAGCCAAAACAGCTCCTAATAAACCTGCCAAAGTAAAGCCTGTAATCATACCAACGAAAACCAACAAAGGATGTAAACCAATAACCCCTCCCATTATACGAGGTGTTAAAAAGTAACTCTGAAATTGCTGTAGGATAATATAACAGAGGACTACCAATACAGCTATTAATGGACCCTGAGTTAAAAGAGAAATTAACACAATGGGTATAGAAACTAGAACCGGTCCCAAATTAGGAACAACTTCCAACAAAGCAGCCGCCAAAGCTAGAGGAAGAGCAAAAGGAACATTAAATATAGTTAATATTATCCAGGTAATACAACCAATTACCAACGAAACTGTTCCCTGACCAATAAGCCAGCGCCCAAGTTTATGTTCAACATCAACTATTAATTTCCTTATTCTATCCCTCTTCTCATCACCACTGATTCTTAACAAAACAGCATCTACAACACGATCGTGGTCCGCAACAATATACACCGAAATTATTATAATCGTAGCAATTATCACTATTGCACCACCAAACCCCATAACAGCATCCACCGCAGTTGAAAACGCATCAGCTGAACCTAATAGTGCGGGGACCATTTCTGCAGAAAAATTATCTATATAATCAACCAGAGACCTTTGTAAATCTTCCCCATAGGCACCCAAAAACTCAAATTGATAATCTTTAAGATTTTCTAAAGATTGCTCTGTTGCTTTATTAATTTCTTTAACAAAACTATCAGTCTCAGAAACAAAAGGAGTAATAATAAGAGTAACAATAGCACCCAACAAAGTTAAGAATAATAAATAAACAACTATTATAGATAACCATCTTGGCAATCCTTTATTTATTAAACTAGTTATAAGCGGTAAAGTTGCAGAGGCTAATACAAACGCAAAGAAGAAAATTATAAAAACATAAAATAATTGAAACAATAAATAAATCCCGAGTACTACAAGTAAGATTGTAATTATAGTCTTAGGAGGGACTTCAATCTTTACTGTATTCTGCTTACCTCCTCCCAAACCATCCAAGCTTGAAAAATTTCCTTTATTATTATCATTATTATTATTTCCTCCTTTACCCTTCTTATTATCCTGAGACTTTTCCTCAGAAATATCCAACTTAGAGTTACTCATTTTTACGGAGTATTCTTTTGCCATAGCAAAAATATTATTGAATTATTGATCCTCATTATATCCTAAACCGCAAGCTTCTTTCAAATGAGGAAATATTGCCATTGCAAGAGCCATTCCAAAAAGTATTCCTGTAATCAAGCGTTTCAAATTACTTTCCATATAATAATCAGGAGCCCAAGAAATATCAAAAGCAGAAGCTAATGTTTGAAATGTCCCATCCAAAGCCATAGGCAAAGCAAGAATTATGATAACCGCCCAAGAAAATTTTATTAACTTACCTTTTGCATTCATAAACATAACTAATACAAATCCCCAAAACACAAAAGAAGAGTATATAGCTACATCTCTAATACAATATGCAACCTTAAAACCTAAATCTTCATTCCCCCAAAAAGGATAACCAGGTGCAAAATCCAACCTTTCTGAAATATATCCAACATCTTTTAATTCTTCAAAAGTATAAAAATATTGAGAATCTTCCCCACCAAATAAAAACAGGGAACGATCAACTCTTTGATGACAAAAAAAAGAATAAACTCTTTGAATTCCTCTTCCAACAGAAGACTCTATATCATTAGACAAGAGGATAGGGGAGAGAAAGGGCAAGAAAGCATACAAGAAAAGAAAAAAAAGAACTATTTCAGTAGCATATTTTGTAAAAAAAGATTGTTTTTGAGACATAAGATTTGAAAATTATACAACAAAAGAAGAAAAGAAAAAGGGGGATTAAAAAATCCCCCTTAGAAAAACAAAAACATTCTAATTACTCTTCTTGCCTAGACTTCACGAAAACAAAACCACTACTACCCAGTAAAGCAACTATGACTAAAACACCAAATACAGTCATAAGATTATTTTGCAAGATCATCTCAAACGCCTTTGAAAGATCACCAGAAGCTTCAGGAACTTCTTCCTCACCTAGAACTTCCTCATCAGGAGCGTCTACTAAAGAATCAACCTCTATTCTTCTTGCTAATACATTCTTATTACCAGCTTTATCCTCAAGTTCTACTTTGAATTCATTTTCTCCTTCATCCAATGCTATATCCTCAATCTTAAAAGCTCCTTCATCATCAGTTTCAACAGAATAAGCTTCTTCGTCATCTTCCATTAATCTAACGGTAATATTTGGTTCAGCTTCACCAGATACAGTTACTAAACCATCCTCAACTTCAGTTTGATACTCTATCTCTATATCAGCAGAAGGTGCCGTCCAGTCTACAATTGTGCTAACAGAATCAGATTTCTCACTTCCTTTTCTAAAAGGGAAACCTTCAATACCCACAGCTTCAAATTCATACTCACCTTCATCAGAAAAAACATATTCAAATTCAAACTCCCCATCTTCTACTTCAGCTGTATCAGTTTGCATCTCGTCGTTTACATAAATCACTACTTGACTTACATCCTCAACCTCTCCAGTCAAACTCACTCTATCATCATTGGTATACTCTTCTAATTCATGCAGCTCAGGGACATTTAAATCCTCGTCAAGCTGAGGTTCAACGTTACTCAAAACGTTTAGAACTATAACTGCGAGAATCAAAAGAAAACCAACCAATGCAAATCCCATTCCTACAACTCTACGACCTACAGTTTCATCCGTTTGTTCAACCTTAACCTTCGCTTTATCGAGCATAGAGCTTCCAGAATCTTGGGCCTTTTGTTTTTTCTCCTTTGGTGGCATATTAAACCTATAATAAACTTATATATACCTAAGTGTATAACATTTTGGATTTTAATGCAAGTGTAGTTATGATATAATTGTGTATATGAGAAAAATGCTACTCCAAACAATTTCTATTATTCTACTCTTGGCAATCTTAGTTATATCTATGGCTTTAATAATATATCCTCAACGTTCAGAAATTAGGATATTCTTTGCACAATTTAATACAGAGCAAATAGCACATAATACAACCTTAAATATTTTCTCAAAAATTTCCAAACCAACCATAGCAGGTATAGAAGAAAGTAACACCTCAGAGAATCAAGCAATGGAAGAAATTTCACAAAAAGAAATTAGAGAACACAGACAAAAGTATGGAGTAGTTCAATTGGAAAGAAAAAACACAAAATTAAAAATTGATTCAGCAGACATTGATGGTAGAGTAGTAGACGGAGATGATGCAACAAGCATGGACAGAGGTTTTTGGTATTACCCAACCTCAAGCCCTCCAGGAGAAAGAGGAAATACAGTAATAATAGGGCATAGGTTTTTACATATACCTCCAAGAACAGATACATTTTTTAATCTAGATAAAGTGGGAGTTGGAGATACAATAAAAATAGAACAAAAAAATGATAAGTATACCTATACAGTAGTACAAACTCTGGTAGTAGATAAAAGTAATACATCAATACTAGAAGACACAAATGACTACAGAATCACCCTTGTAACTTGCGAACCCCTCTGGTCTTCTGAAAAAAGATTGATAGTCGTTGGTAAAATGAATGATATATATGTTAACATCTAGTTCTTACAAATAATTTTTAAATATTTTTTTATGAAGATCGATTATGAAATAGAATCAAAAGATGGTGTTTATGTAACAGCGTCAATAACCATTCCTAGAAAGGAATTTAAAAAAGAGTATGACAAAATAATAAAGGAAGAGGCAAAAAACACTGAAATAAAAGGGTTTAGAAAAGGACAAGTCCCAGAAGACATGCTAGATCCACAAGTCAAACAGAAAGCAGCTATCCAAGCTTTGGATAAGCTAACTCCAACATATGTAGGTGGAGTAGTTGAACAAGAAAATCTAGAAATTATAGCACCACCACAGTATGTAGACTTCCCTGATTTACAAAAAGAAGAGGGAGACCTAAAACTAAAGGTTAAATTTACAACATTTCCTCAAGTTAAACTAGGAGATATGAAAAAAATAAAAGTAAGCCAAGAAGATACCAAACCCACACAAGAAGAAATAGATAACACAGTCAATGAGATGTTTCAAAGAAGCGAAAGTAAAAACAAGGGCAAAGAACCAACAGATAAGTGGGCAAAAGAAACAGGAGAGCAGTATCAACTTGAGAATGTAAAGGACTTAAAAACTCTAAAGGAAGAAATCAAAAAACTTCTTGAAAAAGAAAAAGAGAGAATTAACAAACAAAACCAAGAGAGTGAAATCTTGAAACAAGCAGTTGAATTATCAAAAATAGAAATCCCTCAAGAAGCAACAGATTTTGAAGCACAGGAAAGAGAAAGAACATTTTTAGAAGAACTAAAGAAAGCAAATATGTCTGTAGACGACTTTTGTCAAAGTAGAGAGACTGACTTTGACAAACTCAGAGAGTCTTGGCAAAAGGATGCAAAAGAAGCTTTAGAAGGCGAAATACTTTTAAGAACATACGCAAAGGAACATGAGATAGAGCCTACAGAAGAAGAGATTAAAAATAAGATAGAGGAAATAAAGCAGAGTCAACAGAGTGAAATTCCAGAGGATTTAGAGAGTAATCCTAGATGGCGTGAAAATATTAAAAATGTAATTAGGAAACAAAAGTCCTACGACAAATTAATTTCTGAAGTAACAGGCTAATGTTAATACCTACTGTAATAGAAAAATCACATACTGGAGAAAAGGCCTATGACATATATTCTAGGCTTTTAAAAGACAGGATTGTTTTTTTAAGTGGGACAATTAATACAGACAATGCAAACACGGTAATTGCACAACTACTTTTTCTTGAAAAAGAAAATGCTTCAGAAGACATCCAAATATTTATTAACTCTCCAGGTGGAGAAATAGATGCGGGTATGGCAATACTAGATACAATGAATTACATAAAACCAGATATTTCAACCATATGTGTTGGTAGTGCAGCTTCAATGGCCTGCGTTATACTTGCAGGTGGTAACAAAGAAAAGAGATTTGCATTACCAAATAGTAAGATGCTAATACATCAACCTCTCTGGGGAGCTGAAGGACAGGCTAGTGATATAATTATAAGGGCGGAGGAGATTCATAAAGTTAGACAACAGCTTTACAAATTACTAGGTAAATACACTGGTCAAACAGTAAAGCAAATTGAAAAGGATGCAGATAGAGATAAGTACTTCACCGCTGAAGAGGCAAAAAAATACGGTCTCATAGACAAGGTAGTAACTAAAAGATAGTGGGCGACTAGCTCAGTCTGGTTAGAGCGTTACAATGACACTGTAAAGGTCACAGGTTCAAATCCTGTGTCGCCCACCATTAAGAAAGAATTCAACAAGAAAGATGGAGATTGCGACAAAAAAACAAAAACAATACAAGAAAGAGATTGATTATAAATTTTATAATATATACGATTTAAATAAAGGGGAAGTTAATTTGATTACACAAACAATCCATAATGCAAAAGGATAAAGATTTTACATTGGAAGAGCTGTTTAATAAATTAGACCAGTACCTTATGGGAGACATTGAAAAAATTCTAGATAAAGGAGAAATCGGATATCCTTGTGTAATGACAATATTAACTGGAATGGAACTTTTGGGATTTCTACTCTCTGGAGATGAAAAATGTGCTTTTAATATTTTTTGGAATAAATTAGCTCAGCATGACACAAGATACAAATCAAATGAACTCAGAAAAATTTTTAGGCAGGTTATAAGAAATAGTATTGCTCATGATTATTTCCCAAAAACTGGGATTTATCTCCATTATGATGAACCTGAAAAACACTTACATAGAGTTGTAAATGGACAAGAAGGTCTATACGTTAGTTGCACAGCCTTATTCCAAGATTTTAGAGAATTATATAATGAAATAAAAAAAGAACTAATTTTAAATGAAGATAAGGCATACAAAAACGAACTACAGAAGAGACTAAACCAAGGACAAAGCTTTATTGACAAATATTTTGCCTCCGAGAGTTTTAAAAAATATAATAACAAAACTATTACCAAAGAAGAGATTTCTAAACAACAGATTTCTGCCTGAACCTTAATTCTGAGGCGAGATCACACACTTAAATCAACAACCAACACCACCCTCTTTTTAAGTTCCATGCTATTTAATACCGCCCCCCAGTTTTAATTTACCTCCTTGAAATCTTAAAAATTTCAGGTTGTAAACCACCCTCATTTATTCTACTTAAACTTTTTACCAACCATTTCTCTTTATTAAAAACCTTTCTTAAAAGAACTTTTTCTTGAGTTAAAACAACTACTAGACCCTTTTTTCTTAAAACCTTTTTTAAAAGTTTTTCAAAATCATAATAAGCTTTTGTATTTCTTTCATGATTACTAGCTCTAATACCAAAAGGCAAGTTTGTAACAACCTTATCTACATTCTGCTTATTTAATTTTGTTTTACCAACATCACTCTTAAAAAGCTTGTATTTTTCTTTTGATATTTTTGCAGAATCGAAATTCTTTTGACTTTTTTCTATACAACTACCACTAATATCAGAACATAAAACTCTTTTTACATTAAAATACTTCAATGCTGTAATTGGAATTGTTGAAGCTCCACAGAATGGATCTAGCAAGATATCTTCCTCTCTTAAATCAGCAACCGTACAAAGTATATAGGCTAGGGAAGGGTTTAAACCAGCAGAAACTGATTTCTTTTTCCAACTTCTACGAAAAAGATTTAATTTTTTTCCTTCAGACTCTATGTAAATAGGGGAGTACAGATTTCTAAAAGTTTCAATTTCTAAAGTTCCAAAGGAAAAAGTAATAGATTGTGAATTATGTGAGAGTATTTCTACATCTGGATACTTTTCTTTTAATTCTTCAGAAACAAACCTATCCGTACCAGGCAAAAACGAAAGGATATATGTCCTTTTTTTATACATATCAGATTAAGTTAACATTACCAATATTAAACAATAAGCATCTTCTCTCAAAAACCTCTCATACCGAACTTACATAAACTCCGTAAGTAAGCTATATATTCAACCAAACCAAGTAATAAAAAGACAAGAATATCAAAACTAATGAACCAAATAAATATACCCATGTAATAGCTTTTGATTGAGCAAACCAAACCTCTTTAGTAATTACTGCACCAACAAAAATAATAATCTCTATTAACATGTAAGCGAATAGATACAGAGCTATATAACCAACATAACTAATCATTAATAATCCTGATTCAGCTAATATACCTCCAAAAATTACTGGTAATGCAATAGAGCAGGGGAGTTCAACAATAGTTATAACAGCAGCAAATGTAATAACACTACCTGACAAAACTAAAAAGCCCTTCTTTTTATCTTGAAAAGCCTCTTGAACTTTTTTAGTAGCATTAGCAACCAACTTATTTTGCCCAGAAGCACAAGTAGGTCCATACTTTCGAAACTTAAGAAATTCTCTAAAGAAAAATATACCACCTATTAAAGCAGCCAAACCTATTAATATACTCAATACATCTAAATAAGTTATTATGTAATCCATCACCGCAGTCCAAGCAAAAACTAAAGCTCCATAAATTAAAACTGCAGTTAGAATAAACAAACCACCATAAAAAAGAATTTTCTTTCTAGAATCTAATGTTAAAACAATCATAAGTATTAAAACCAAAGCTCCAATAGAGCAAACATTTAAACCATCCAAAGAACCTAAAATCAACGCTAAGGCCGGTAAAGAAATACCTGAAATATTTATTTCTCCTACAACAGGTATCTCTATAATATCCCTTTCTTGCTCTACATATTCTCCCTCTATAGCCTTAACAATTAATTCCTCATCTCTTTCCGAAAAACCTTGAAAAAAGCTATCCCCTATAAAAGTCGCTGGGACCATAATTCGATAATCTTCAACACCCCTTTCCTCAGCTAATGAATGTAATTCATCAACATTACCACTTTTGGTAATATCGTATCTTTTTAATTCAACATTTTCATAATCATCTAAAATTTCATCAAAAAAATCATTTTGAGCAGCACAAGCTGGACAACCCGCTTGTTCAAAAAAATGAATAGTCAATTCATCACTTTCTGCATTAACAGAAGAAAATGCAAAAAATAGCATCATAAAAGAAAAGACTACAACAAGAAGCCCTTTTTGCATATTATTCTCCTTTCTTAGACAATTCTTCATCTATAGCTGCAGACATACTCTCAAAACTTTGTGCACCAGAAAGAGCAGTATTATTAATAATGAAATAGGGGACACCAGTTATGTTAAGTTCCCGCATCTCATACTGTGTTTGCTCTATAATATAAGCGCAACAAGCATCTTCCATACATTCTTTAAACTTATCCATATCTAAATCAAAATCTCTCGCATGATCAAACAAATCCTCTTCTCTTTGAACACCTTCCTCATAAAGTATTTCTTGAAACTCAAAGAAAACATCATCCTGCATTCCAGCACAATGAGCAGACAAAAAGACTTGATCTTGAGGATCCCCAGAATCTTTGTAAAAATACTCAACCTTCCCCGTATCTATATATTCCTCCTTAATCTTGGGAAAAATATCCTTTTTAAAAGTCCCACAGAATGGACAATAATAGCTTGAATAATTAACCATTTTTACGGGAGCATCTTCATCCCCCATGGATGGACTATCCTCTAAATCTATTTTTGATAAATAATCAACAGACCTAGAATCTTCAGAGCCGGAAACATCATTATCAAATTCTTCATCCTTTAAATTTTCTTTTTCAATTTCTTGATCATCTTTCTCTTCTACACCATCACTCTCTACAAGCAAATAAATACCCAAACCTAGAACAACTAGAAGAGCAAGAATAACAACTACATATTTTCTCATATCAAGGAATCGATTAAAATTAACTTTCCAGAGGATTTTACCTTTTACAAATATTCTTGGCAAGTTAAAAATGATATACTGGACAAGAGATCAATCTCTAAAAACAACTCATATATATATTAAAAACTTTAAAGAAGCAATTCAAAAATCACAGAAGATATTGATAACTTCTCATATAAATTGTGATCAAGATGGAATCACATCCGCTTTGGGAACCAAGTTAATAATAGAAAAGAATTTCGAAGGAAAAATCGTAGAAGCTAATATAGATAGCGCGTTACAACAAAACATATCTTTTTTAAAAGATTTTCATAAAATACAAACAAAAAACCTTGTCGAAAAAATAGAAGAATTTAAACCAGACCTCTTGATATTCACAGATGGACAAGTAGCTAAAAGGTTTTGTGAAGATGAAGACAGACTTTTGAAAACAATAAAAGACAGAAATATTACCTCAGCATTAATAGATCATCATGATAGTGAAACAACCCTCCAAACAGATTTTAGATTTAATAATTGGAGATCATCCTGCGCAGAAGAGATATACCATCTGTTCGTTAAAGGAATGAACTTGGAAATAGATAGAGACATTGCTGAGATAATTTTAACAGGTATGGTTTACGATACAGGAATATTTACATACAAAAATAAATATTTCAGAGAAACTGCTAACACCATAGCCGATTTATTAGAATATGGAGTAATAATAGAAGACATTATTAATTCAAAAAAGCAATATACAAAAATGGATTTAAAAATCATAGGGGAGTTAAGTAATAATTTAGAAGTTAAAGATAATTTCTGTTATACATACATAAGTGATGAGTTTTTTAATAATGAAATTTTGGATAAAAAAATACCAGAAGATGAATTTAAAAGAGGGAGACATATATGGATGGATTTATTTATTAAAAACATTAAGGATTGTAGTTGGGGATTTGTTATATATCAAACATATACAAAAAACAAATACAAAATTGCAGCCAGATCAAGGCAAGATAAGATTGCGGCAAGAAATTTCGCAGAAAACTTTGGAGGTGGAGGACATGATCAAGCAGCAGGTTTTTCTTTAGAAGCTGAAAACATTCAAGAGGCTCTAGAAAAGATATTAGAAAAGAAATTAAAATTAAAAATATGATAAAATGTTTACTTGGAACAAATTTAAAATAAAGTTAGGATATGACACCTAAACAAATAAATACAAAAGAAAGTAATCCAATATTTTCAGATGCGGATTTTGCTAAAATACCGAATATTAGTAGACTATTTATTTTTTTTGTAAAAGACTTTTTCTATTGGTGGTATATTCAAATGCCGATATTTTATCTAGAAAAACTAGAAAGAATTTCTTTGGTAGTGGCTGATCAATTATCTATATCTATTCTTTTTAAGAATTTTTTTGTTCCTTGGAAAAGACATAGATCTGCTGTAGGATATTTTATAGGGATTTTAGTCAAACTTCTCTATTTACCCATAGCTATAGCAATATACTTAACAATAATGATTGCTTGTGCTTTATTAATCTTCGTATGGGTTTTTCTTCCCCCCGTAGCAATCATTTTTGTTCTAATTTCACTATTTATTATCTAAATGAGTACAAACAACGGAGAAAAAACACTCCTAGGTTACCATGAAAAGAATACTGAGAAGATAGGTATTATAGATCCGGATTCGCTACCCATCTTTATAAATGAAAAATACGCTCCATTTCTAATAACAAGAGACCATATATTTAACATTTCTACGGAAAAGATCTTAAGATTATTAAGAAATTTTAAAACTTTTAATCAATTCAAGATTGTTAAAAATCTAGTAGCCTACATTCTGGTAATTCCTGGAGCAATTGTTGCAATAATATACCTTCTAAAACTTACGGATGTGATAGATTCTCCAATAGTTCCCGATAACATTTTACACTTCACCTTCTGGTTATCAGTATTGGGAGTAATAGTTCTTTGGCATGATTATTACAGAACCAAAAGCCATCCAACTAAATTACCTAAATCAGAGAATATACCTGCAAAAGAAAAAAATGAAATAAAGAATGAGGGCATTAAATTTGCGAGGTATATAGCCTTGGAAAGTACACACTTCCTTTCCGAGAAATCTATAGAATTACTATCTACAGAGATTGATGTTAAACAGGAGAAATTTAGCAGTTTTAAACTCTTTAAAGAAATGATCAATGATTCATTAACCAAAGAGATTTTGAATAGAGCAGAGATTAATGAACTCGAGAATGAATTTGAGAAGTTTGAAATAAATGAAGAGACCTTACCTGAATACAACATTGCCGGACTGAGAAACATTTTAATATATGCAACACAAGCAGCCATAAACACTAACTCAAAGGATGTAGATATTTGTCATATAGTATTAGCATTCTTTGATACGTTTCCTGTTTTGCAAAACGTCTTAAAATCCAAAAAACTCTCAACAGATGTTTTAGAGGCCTCAACTAAATTTGTTCTTAAGAAAAAATACAAAAAAGAAGATGCGGGATTATTTAATTTAGAAAACACATATTATCAAAACGGTGGTATTGCCAAAGACATGGTATATGGATGGACATTTATACTAGGGCACTTTAGTAGTGATGTTAATTTAAAGATAGCAAATGAGAGAGAAGAGTTTGGTATTGGGCATAAGAAAACTATAGATGCTCTTACCTCAACAGTAGGAAAAGTTTCAAAAAATAATGCGTTACTTATTGGAGAACCAGGTACAGGTAAATCTAGCATAATTAAGGGCCTAGCGCAGAGAATTAATAGAGGTAAAGTACCCGCTCAATTAAAAAACAAACGCATAATTCAACTTGATCTAAATGGATTAATTGCTCGTGCAAACAAGTACCAAAACTTAGAAGCCCTTGTAGAAAAAGCTATGCAAGAGCTAGAGAATGCAGAAAATACAATCCTGTATATAGATGAAATTCATGAATTAATCCCAGCAAAGGGAAAAGATTCTGGGCACTCTTTGGCAGGAATAATGATGCCATATATTCTAGAAAGTAGTTTTCCTATCGTTGGAACAATAAGTTATGCAGATTTTAAAAAGTACTTTCATGCAAATCAAACACTAGAAAATAGCTTTGATAATATAGAGGTTGAAGAAGTCTCAGCAGAAAGTGCCTTGGAGATTCTTACTGCAAAGTTACCTTCATTGGAAAAAAACTTCCAATTATATATCCCCATACCAGCTTTAGTGGCTGGAGTAGAATATGCTCAAAGATATATACAAGACAGGAAATTACCAGATAGTGCAGTTAATGTAGTAGAAGCCGCTTGTTCTTGGGCACAAAATAATAATATAAAAAGGTTGAATTCCGAGCATATAGCAAAAGCAATATCAATCCAATACGGTATTCCCATACAAAGCATCGATGAAGAAGAAGCAACCAAGTTGATGAAGCTGGAAGAAAAAATTAAAAGTAGAAAAATAGGGCAAGATGAAGCAGTACACTCAATAGTAGAAACACTAAAAAGAGCCAGAACAGATGTAAGAGACCCCAACAAACCTATTGGTACATTCCTCTTCTTAGGTCCAACCGGAGTGGGTAAAACCTACTTAGCAAAGGTTGTAGCACAAGAATATTTCGATAGGGGAGAAGACATTATACGTGTTGATATGTCAGAGTATCAAGATATAGCTAGCATCTCGAAGTTTCTAGATACTTCAGGAGAATCCCAATCGGGACAAAACACAATATCTCTAATTGATCGAATAAAGCGTAATCCTTACACCGTGGTACTGTTTGATGAAATAGAGAAAGCCCATCCAAATATATTGAATATATTTCTACAACTATTTGATGAAGGTAGATTAACAAGTAATGCAGGTGAAACTGTAAGCTTTAGGAATTCAATA
Organism: Candidatus Dojkabacteria bacterium; assembly: GCA_003554185.1. Taxonomy (GTDB): domain Bacteria; phylum Patescibacteriota; class Dojkabacteria; order SC72; family T1SED10-24; genus T1SED10-24. The sequence continues at coordinate 5,185 of PWFU01000039.1, read as the reverse complement.
ATAATATCAACTAGCAATATAGGGAGCAGGATAATACTTGATGCATTATCAAAAGACAAAAACCTCTGGTCCGAAGCGAGAGATAGAGCCATTATAGAGCTCAAACAGGCAATATCTCCAGAACTTTTTAATAGATTTGACAACATAATTGTATTCAAACCACATGACATAAATAATTTAAAATCTATTACAGAGTTAGAACTGCAACAACTAGCAAACAGACTCTCTGAGAGAGGTATATCAGTCAATTGGGACGATACAATACCTATGTTAATAGCAAATAAAGCACATGAACCTGGTTATGGAGCTAGACCAATAAGAAGATTTATTCAACAAAACATTGAAGGTAAAATTGCAGAAGAAATTATCTCATCAAAAATTAACCCAGGTGAGGAAGTTACAATCAAAGAAAGCTGGATATAGTTAAAAATTTGCATTTGCAATGTTTTTAAAATATAATCGTTTCATAAAATTTAACAAGGTTTTTTATGGGAGCTTTACCAAAAATTAGGATATCAAAAGGAAGAAAAAAAAGAAGAAGGACCCATCATTCTCTAGATGAACCTGCTATGTCTAGTTGTCCAAAATGTGGTAAGATGCGAAGACCTCACTTCATTTGCGAGTATTGTAATCATTATGGAGAAAAACCAAAAGCAACTAAGAAAAAGCCTGAGAAGGAGCAAGTAAAAGTTAATCAGAAAACAGAAAAACCAAAGCAAGATCCAAAAAAGGAAGAATAATTTAACAAAACGTGTCCATGAAAAGAAAGAAAGATCCTAGACACCTAGCAAGGCTACTTGCAGTCCAAACCTTGTTCTCCGAAAACTTTGATGACTCGACAGAAAGACAAATTTACTCCCTAGATGATTTAAAAACTATAAATGAGTTAGAAAATTATGATAAAGAACTCTTCGAAAAGTTAATGGATGGAGTTAAAAGGAATTATAAAAAAATTGATAAATATATTACACAGTATGCGCCTCAATGGCCAATTGATCAAATCAAAAAAGTTGATCTTGAGATTTTGAGGATAGCGATTTGGGAAGGGTTTATAGAACAAATTACCCCTCCCAAAGTAGCAATAGACGAAGCCATTGAACTTGGTAAAGAATTTGGAGGTGATTCCAGTGATAAATTTGTTAATGGTGTTTTAGGTGCAATTTTGAAAAACAAAGAAAAAAATGGACATAAAAAAACTTAGTGAAAAATTGAATATCCACTTTAAGGACATTTCTTTACTAGAGCGAAGCCTTACTCATAGATCTATTCTTAATGAAAAGAAGAATAAAGCATTAAAGCATAATGAAAGATTGGAGTTTTTAGGAGATGCAGTATTAGAACTCATTGTTTCCGAATATCTTTTTTACAAATATCCAGATAGACCTGAGGGAGAATTAACCAGCTTTAGAGCTGCTGTAGTAAATACTTCTTCTTTAGCTGATGTATCAAAAAGCTTGGGTGTAGGCGAACATTTGATTATGTCTAAGGGGGAAGAAACGACAGGGGGGAGAGAAAAAGAATATTTACTTGCAAATGCCCTGGAAGCCTTAATCGGCGCAATATATCTGGATCAAGGATATGAAGTTGAAAAAAATTTTGTAGAAAAAAATTTAATGCCCAAAATAGAAGATATCGTCAAATACAGATTGGATATAGATCCCAAAACTAAATTACAAGAACGTGCACAAAGACTATTGAAGAGTACACCAACATACAAAGTCGTAGATGAAGAAGGTCCAGATCACGATAAAATTTTCACAGTAATTGCCAAGATTAAAGGTCGCATTTATGGTAGGGGGCAAGGTTCAAATAAACAAGAAGCTGAAGAAAATGCCGCTAATGAAGCTTTGAAGAAGTTGGAAGATGTATCTTGAATAATGTGTATTATTCTGCTAGAATCCCATCTATGCTGAAAATAAGATTAAAGAGAATTGGAAAAAAGAAAGAACCTCATTACAGGTTTGTTGTCATCGAGGCTTCACGCTCTAGAGATAGTAAAGTTGTTGAGGAAATAGGGTATTATACTCCACTTACTCAGCCTTCTACAGTTAAAATAGATAAAGATAAAGTAAAAGAGTGGATGTCTAAAGGTGCACAACCTACAGAAACAGCAAAACAATTGCTGGCCAAAGAGGGACTTGTAGAATCTGTTAAACGTGGATCGAAGATGAGCCAAGGGAAAAAGAAGAAAAAGGAGGCTGAAGGAAAAGAGTGATTTGACATATTACTACTTTTTGTTTTATTCTTAGTCAAGCATAAATTTTAATACCAGTTATCATGAAAGATTTACTAGAGTATATCGTCAAGTCTATAGTTAGTAACCCAGATCAAGCTGAAATAGAGGAGAGGGAGAGTGTAGACTTCCCAGGTTTGACCATCTTAAGTATAAAAGTTTCCGAAGATGATAAAGGTGTGATTATTGGTAAAAAAGGTAGAACAATAAATGCAATTAGGGATATTATGTCAATCAATGCTATACGAAGTGATAAGAGAATCAGAGTAATGGTAGAAGATGGTGAAAGTGCAGCTAATGAACAAAACTCAGAAGGTACAGAAGCTCCTCAGGAAGAAATTGACGAGGATATACTAAGTGACGAAGTTTAAGTTTTTTAGCTAGTTTTCTTGAACCTCTTCCTCAGATTCTTCTTGTTCGGCTTCGTCTATCTCTTCTTCTAACTCGGGCCTAATCATATCAGTATCAGGGTCTTCCAGAACTTCGGCTTTGTCGCGAAATATTTTCATCACTTCTTCATTATTAGCGTAGTAGGGACGAAATGGAGGATCTATAAGTTCTCGTACATTTACAGGCATGTCTTGCTCCGGAGAGTAATAACCTGTTACTGTAATTTCAAAACTCCATCTGTCCTCTTCATCCTCATCTTCATCTAAAGTGTCAATCCTCTGAAAATCTATTTCACCCATAGAAATAACGTATGGAGAATGAATTTGTAGTCTGTCGAAAAATTCTGTTACATTTTCAAACGTTCCAGAATATTCCAATGGTGCTTCAACTGCTTGAATGTTTTGAATATCTGCTAAACCTGGTGAGAACTGATCTTGTGCTCTCATCCCTTCAAACCTTAGATCTTTTTCTTGTGCTAATTCATCTACATAATATGCATACTCTGCCACTTCTTGACTGTACGGAACAACTTCACGAGCTTCAACTAACGCATTTCTAAGTTCAATTCTATCTATTTCTTCTAAATCCTGTAGTTTCCTCTTAGCTTCCTCTTGTTCTCTCTCAATTCTATCCATCTCATCAAGTGATTCTCGAATATCTCCTATGGTAGGAATAATCAAAGTAAACAGAAGAATTAAGAATATAAAGCCACTAACTATAGGAATCACGAAGTCCGTAATTTGAACTCTAGCTTGTTTCTGTACTTTTTCTCTTTCCTGTTTTTTCTGTTTTTGTTTATTCATAATCCCATTCTTGATCAAAATGATCTATGTCTAAAGTTCCTGAAAAACTAAAACGAGCTTCATCTTCTTCTTTATCTTCATCTACTGGTACAGATAAACTCTCTAAATGTACCTCTGTTACTCTAATATCTAAACTCAAAAGATGCCAAAATTTAGCTACATTCAGAAGAGATTCTGAAGTACCCGAAATTTCATATTCTAGATCGTCTCCTAATTCTATACTATTTATTTCCCCTAAATCCCCAGATATTTCTTCCCAAAAGACCAATACCTCTTTAGAAGAGAAAAAATTCTCTTTAATATATTCAAACAATTCATACCTATTTAAAATTTGATTATTATCATGTATCATTCTCGCTTCAGCCTCTAGTTGTCTTTCAAGATTTTCTAATTTTCGTTCTTCCTCCTCTAACTCACTATTTACATGATTTGTATATATTACAAAACCAATACTTAGAATAGCTACAAACAACAAAAATATTACCGCTCTTAAATCCACAGATTGTTTCGTCTCAACAATCTGTGCCTCTTCTTGAGTTAATTTCGGCATTAAATTAATACTATCCCCCTGGATTACAGCATTTTTAGGAATTTTACTCTCTGAGGCTTGAGAAGTCTCAGATTTTACTTGTTCGTTACCGTTATTTTTTGTCTTAGACATTTTTAACTAGAAACATATATTATGCGGAATCCTTAAGCGCAAGTCCTACAGCGACAGAATAGGCGGGTTTATTCTTCTCCACTGTTTCTTTCAATTTCTCTGGAATACTAATATTGCGCCACGGATCTGCTACATAAGCGTTTATTCCAAAATTATTTTGAAGATATTCAGGCAAACCGGGTAATAGGGCTGCATCACCGTTAAGGAGAAAATCTTTTGGGGCTGAGCGTACTGTACTTGTTTTATAAAACTCCACCCCCCTTTGTACTTCCGCCATTATGGAATCCATAATAGGTTTCAAAGTATCATATATTTTATTTTCAACAACACCATACTGGATTCCATAACCTCTTTTATATTGCTCCGCCTGTTGGTGTTCTAAACCAAATTGATTAATCAATGCCTGTGTCATTGCTTCAGAACCCATTGCAATACTCTGAGAAAAAATCATTTGTCCTTCATACATAATACACATATCAGTAGTCTGAGACCCAAAGTTTAACATTACAACATTACTAGCTCCAGTAGATCTGTACATAGATCTACCCATGGCAACAGACTCTGTTTCTACTGCTAGAGGCTCCAAGCCCGCTTTCAAAACTACGTTAGTATAAATCTCTACAAGATTTTTAGGTGCTGCAACAACCAAAACATTATGAGAGTTAGTTTTTTCATCATAACCCAAAACAACGTAGCTCATATTTACTTTTTCGACAGATATAGGTAAAAATTGTTTTGCCTTGAAATATACCGCTGTCTCTATTTCATTTTCTTTCAAACCAGAAAGATCTATAAACCTTGTAAAAACAGATGACTCCGGTATTGCAACAACCGCTTTCTTATTCCTTAAACCACTATTTTTAAAGAGACTTTTTATAGAATTAGCTAACTTGGTTTGACTAGCCTTATCCTCACTATTTAAAACGCCTGAAGGAGTAGATTGATTCCCAAGACCGACTAGAGTAGGGGTCTTAGACGCTATCCCTTTTAACTCAACTGCTTTAACTGAATAATTTCCAAAATCTATTCCGACGTGATCAGGTAATTTCTTCATAAAAATCTTTATCTAATATTTATTATACGTATCCAAAAGTTATC
>PWFU01000002.1 GCA_003554185.1 Candidatus Dojkabacteria bacterium | reverse complement strand
TCAAAATGTTCTTCAATAGACATTTTAAATTGCTCTATTGAATCAATAGAAAAAGTGTCTAGAAGTTCATCAATGGCGTTTTTAGGATTGATTCTCGACTTCGCAACTATAGAAAGGAAGCGTCTTTGAGATAAACTGATGTCGACCATTTGTTGAGTGATGACAGGGAGATTCAAGTACCAATTGTACATACCGCTGCATACTCTCACTGAGAGGGTCTTTTCTTTTGTGCTTTCACTTACGTAGTCAAATATCTCCTCAAGTGCCTCAAGGTACTTTCTGTTTTCGTTATCAAAGCGACTAAATACATATTGAATGCCTTCTTTATTCAGTATGTTTTCAACAAGTTCTTCGGTTGCGATCGAGGGTATAAAGCTGTCACCACTGAACAGTAACATGTCCTTCCATTTTTCAATGATGAGGCTGAACATCATAAGTAAGCCCACTCTTGGTCGAACACCAAATGGGGGTGAAACCACTATATCTAAAAGATTTTCCAACTTACCTTTTGGATTCGCAAGTATATAATCATTAAGTTGTTTTTCGAGGTTCTCTAATGCTTCACTGTTTTCGACTTGGTGTGGAACTTTCTCAATGACAGTATAATAGACTAAATCTGCGGGCTTAGAGCCTGTGAAAACATTGGAAAGGTCATTGGTGGCTTTTGACAACAGAGTATCTATCACCTGGTTTATCGCCTTTTTTTGAATGTTTGTCAGTTTGAACATATTGATCTGGTCATTGACAATATAGAAAGTATGAGGATAAAGTTCGTCGAACCGCTTATCTAGATGCTCTTGTAGGTTCTTTTTGCCAGTATAATGCGTTTCTATAAGTTGATCATAAAATTTTTTGAGCTCAACCTTTATTTTGTCTTTTTCATATTCGAGTTCAACGTCTATATTAGGATAATTCCTTATCAGATAAGTGTCATCAAGCATCTTATTAATGACTTTTAAACGATGGGTTGAGCTTTTAATATCACTATCAGGAGTGCTTATTCTTTTTACTTCTATTGCTTTGTTATCTCCACTTAATTGATAATCGAAGTCAAAAGCAAAAATTATGTTATAATCGCAAAATTCACTTTCTTTAAATGAATCCGTTATGTCGGAAGTAACAAACTGTATTTGTGCGAAGCGTGTTATTTCATGTTTTATGTTATGCCCTTCAGCTCTCACAAACTGATGAGGATTATAACTCTCCAGAGTTTCTATAAAACCTTTAGCTTTAAACGGTGTTTCACCCTTTTGTTTTTCTATTAGTTTTTCAATGTCAACAGGACTTCCCTCAAAAATCTCCCATTGTTCTTTCACAACGTTGTACCTAACAAGTTTACGATTCTCTAATAATTCTAAAGAATCCTCTACTTCTGAAAAAGGGATGCCTAAGGAAAAGCTTATAAAGTCCGTTGTCAACTGGATGCTGGGATGACCTTTAGTCATTGTCCAAACTAAAAGGAATTTATAGACCCGATATGCGTGTTCGATATATGCTTCCGGTATTAATCCAGGTATTGACTCTATGTTTTTTCGATAGATACGATATTCTTTAATATCTTCAATATATGTTTCATCAATTCCGCTCAAAAAATAGTCAACTAGATAATCTGCATAATAAAGGGACTTGGGGTTTTTTTCATGAAAACCCGTTAATCCATGATTAGCCTTATCAATTAAAAAGGTGAATAGTGTCCTCTCGTTTTGACCAAAGACACTCGACATCTTAGGCAATAGATAAGTAGCAATAGGATGTAATGGATGGAGTCTTTTTACTATCACATTCTCGATTTCTGTGTCTGTCAGATCGCCGTAGAAAACGTTGTATTTTTTCAGATTCTTTAAAAGATCATTTGTTTTTTGTGCAGCAAGGTTTTTGCGACGGAGATTATTTTTGATATATTGCTCAGTAATCTTTAGGAAAGTTGAATAATCACTTCTGATTTCATGAACACTAAAGCGCTTCTCTACTTTAGCGAACTCATTTCTCATTGCTTTATCTGTAAATGAAAAATAGAAACTTATTGGTCGATGAGCAATGAACAGTATTGAGAAATTATCGACCCCATTGTTTGCCAGTTCTGCGAGGTCCTGAAGTGTCTGCATAAATGCGTTGATTTCAATATTACTGCGTAAGTTTTGTAGCATTCGTCCAAATTCATCGTAGACTAGGAATATACCATATCCCTTTTCTTTTAATTGTTTTGAGACTGTTTCAAGCGTCTCGATCAGTTCGTAAGAATCGAAACTTACAAATTCGCCTCCACCGGTAAGGTCTTTGTAAACACTATCAAAAACGGCGACGACCTCTTCTTCGCGTTTTTTCACAGATTCGATAAACGCTTCTTCATTCCAATTATGCTCTTGAAGTTTATGGGTAAAATTCATATATGTTTCTAGATAATGAGTCTTCCATCGTTCTATGATATTCAATATTTCTTCGTGAGTTCCCGGGAGTGTAACATTTATGTTGTTATCTCTTATGGTTCTGGCTAAAGATCTTATAATTGTTCTGTAAAGGTCGCCCTCATAACCATTTAAAATAATCGGAAGATATGTCAATTCCGATTTTTTACGGGAATATTCTGTTAGAATTTCCTCAATATCTTCGTCAACGGTTCCGAATTTTTCTGCCACTTTATCTATGCCTTCAGGACCAAATGCATTGGCGAAAAAGCTAGTTAGCAACGTAGATATATATGATTTACCACTGCCATAGGGACCGTATGCAATGTGAGAGCGAAGAGAGGACTCATGCATGAATCCTTTCAATAAACTTTTAATAAGTGCAGAGTGTGCATTTGTTGCATAATAACCATCTAAAAGCGAGGTATCACCCAGGTCATATTTTATATTTATACTAGTTTTCATAGCCGAACACCTCATTGAATAAATCCTGTAGTAATTCTTCAGGGTCTCTTTTTTCATTTAAATGAATGGTATCTAAATTATTTGTACGATCTATGTGTACAGGGTATTTCAATTTATTTAATAATTCGATACTCTCGATAGTTTTTGTGCGGTTCCAGTTAAATAACGTTCCTATTTCTTCAGTCACTGAATCCAGTGTCGTCTTGAAGCTTTCCTTGTGTTCGTCTTTGTCATATTCATTTAAAATATAATAAAAGGCTTTACTAGTTTCATCATTTACAGTTAAGGGTTTCTTCACATAAAAATGTTCATCTTTAATTAAGAGATTTAGGTTCGCTAGCAGGGATATGTTTTTGTCTTCAGGGTGTGAACGTGTTTTTTTGGTATAAGTTTGGAAAAGACAGTCTATATCCCGGCTTAAAGTGTTTCTAGAAATTCTCCCTTGACTATAATCTTCTAACTCTTCGATAAAAGTGCTTTTGGTGATGTAAGTGTTTTTATTTTCGTTAAAGAACCAATAGAAAGTATCGGCTCTTCTATTTTTATCTGAATCATACTTTACTAAATGATAATGCACTAATGCTAGAGTAAATAGGCTTTGTCCAGCCGGATCGAATTTTTGCACCAAATGCCCAAAATCTGATAGTTCATGCTTTCTTTCCTTTCGTTTATAATCAATAATATTAATTGTTTCGAGCCAATATCTAAGCGCTTGATGCATATTTTTACCTATGCCGAGGTCTTTATATTTATCTTTGTCGACAAAAACATTTTCACCGTCTTTGTTAAGGGCATTGATTCCTTTATTTACCCAATGTCTTTTAAGAAAAAAACTTTGATGTCTTCCGTAACTCATATAGACATTCCTTTCATTGGCAATTGCTTTCCAGCAGAAAAATTACAAAAAAATAGCAGCGAATATTATAAACTCACTGCTATTTTAACAGTATTGTGTATTGGAGACAAGTTACCAGTTATAATTTATTAAACTTTTCTCTTAAGTCAAGATATACATCATTAAAAAACTCTTTATATCGGTTTTCTAAAGTCTTCGTAAAATCCTTTTCAGTTTTCATTTCTTTGATAACATTATGTTTAATAAAGCTAGCATCGAGTTTATCATAATAGTCATCTAATTGTTTGCTGCCAATATAAACATTCTCTGTTTTAGTCAGATAGACGAAGTTCAAAGGTGAATGTAGTGCTTCATTTGAATTCTCAACTTTCTGATGTCTCAAGTCAGTTGCTTTAACGGAAGCATTGTCTTTACTAGCTTCCACGGGGAAAAGGTGATGCTGCTCAAGTTTATATTTGTCAAAAAAATCATTATAGGGATAGATAAGGGTACTTACAAACCGTCTTTCTCCATCAATTAATTTAGTGTAATAACCTTTTCTTATACCATATTCACAAATAAAGTCTTTAACTTTATCAAAAGGTTCTGCAACTTCACTTTCCATCAGAAGTAATTCGCGTCTTAAGTTTCTATCTTTAATATCATATTTATCACTTTTCTCATCGGGGATGACTTGTAGTTCCTCAACTTCTTTTTTGAAAATTTCTGAAGAGTAATCAATGTTTTTATCAAAGGTTCTCGTTAATTCACGAAGATCCGAAAGCGCTATTTTGTTTTGGTCAATGCGATATCTACCCTTGAAGCGGCTTAAAAAGTACCAAGCTTCAATATAATCTAATTTTTGTTTTTCTAAAGAATTGAATTCGCATTTTAAAGCAGCTAAAACAAATAATTGCCAGAAATTAGTTAAAGCATTGATATTCTTTAAACCACATCTAACTTGAAAAAACATGGATGCCCAACTGATAGCATCGATGGCTTCGTCCTTATATTTTTTAATTCTTCCACTTTCTAATTTAAGTAATGAATCGGCTTTATAAGAATCAGTTCTGTATTTTTCCTGTTCATCTTCTGCAAAATCTCTTAATTCACAGAATTTTAACAATTTCATAAATTGCTCTAGAACTTTTTTATGTGTTTCACGATTAAACATCATATAATGACTGAAATTCCATTTAATATTTTCGTGTGTGTTTTCAACCGAAGAGTATTTAACAGTGTTCTTAACAAGGTTATATTCATCAACTTTTTCATCAATAGAAACAGGGCGTTGAAAGCCTTCGACAATTTCATCATACAAACGTTTTGTTTTTTCTGTTCTTGAATACTCAGCTGATAGTATATCTAAATCAGTAAGTTGTTTGCCTGTTGTATTTAAAATTTCGTATGTCTTGATAGCTTCTTGTAAATTATCTTTCACAAAGATAGTGGTTATTTCCTGTTGTAAAATGTTTTGTAAAAAATTTATTAAACTCATTGCCCAATTATCAACTTTTTCTTTGAATTCTTTTGTTTCTACTCTATTCATCCCGATAGTTCTATCTCTTTTGATACTTTCTTTAATTGAATTAACTCTCTGTACAAAATACTTGTTTTCCTGGTCTACTGAAGTTTGATAGAAGATGTTTAGTGGTATGTAAAAATGCTTATCATCCTCTATTTTATAATCATCTTTTGTCTGCGATACAGGAATAATATAATTATCAACAAATTCGTCATAGTCAAAATCGGAACCAATTTCAGGTTTTTTGAATTCTAAATTTTCGTCATCCAAACCAAATAGTGGAGATTTTTTGGGGAATCTTAAATAATAAGATCTTTTATATTTTCGGGAAAAGTCGGGATTATTGTCGAAAAAGCTAGAGAAGGCTATCAAAGCTGACGTTAGTCGTTGTTGACCATCAATTACATATTCAAGTGTTTGAATTGGGTTCGGAGCTTGCCATTTTGTTGAAAGTATTTCAGTTTGATTGTCGAAAGTTAAAAAAGGCAAAAAGTTCTTTTTATCTTTATCATCTTGACTTCTAGTTTGTCTATACAGAAGAAGCGCACCAATCTTAACTTTGAAAAACAGCGATGCAATAAGATTTCTCACGTCCTCGTCCTGCCAATCGTATTGTCTTTGGAAATTTGGTATTACAAGTCTTTTTTCTTTAATTTTGTCCAAACATTCTCTTAAAGTGTATCCCATATTTGCCACTCTCCCTAATTAGAATACTTTTCTTTTAT
>PWFU01000044.1 GCA_003554185.1 Candidatus Dojkabacteria bacterium | reverse complement strand
TATGAATAAAATGAAGACGAGGTATCAAGGTTTTACTCTAATAGAAGTTTTGATGGTTGTCACTCTGTTGATCTTTTTGTTTGCGATTGTCATTGTGGCAATCAATCCAGCCAAACACCTTAGAGATGCAAGGAATACTCAAAGGAGTTCTGATGTAACTCAGGTGTTAAACGCAGCTTTGCAATATACTGCGGATATGGGTGAGGAAAATCAAACAAGATATCCAGGGGGAGATGGTGATTTTGATCTGCAACTTCCTGAATGCGGAGATGGTTTCGAAGATATAGCAGAGGCAGGGCAATTAGAAGATTTGCTGGTTGATGATTATATTGCCGCTCTTCCTAAAGATCCTCATGATGCAGAAGCTAGTGGGGAGACAGGTTATTTGATTTGTTACGATGAATTTGATGAAGCAACTGATACACCGGATGGTAGAATTGTAGTTGCTTCAGAGCTTGCTGAAGATCCTTATGAAGGTGCTGAACATGGTGCAACTCATGAGTTAGGTGATGGTGAAAACTACATTAAGGTTAGGAGATAAGATCCTCTTTTGAAATATAAAAGCTCCTCTTTTGGAGGAGCTTTTTTTTACTTTTTAAAATGCTCTTCTATGTATCTTGTTGCTTCACTAATCCTTAAAGGGTGAGTTGCGTTTCCTGCTCTTATGAAAAATTCTTCTTCTTTTTTATTTTTGACATAAACAGGTTTTTTACTCGGTTTTACATTTATAATACAAATGTCCTTTTTGTTTACCTTATCAAAAAATATCTCTATGTAATTTCTGAATTCTAGTCCTATTGTGTTTGTAAAAACAATGTTAAAGAAGTTTTCAAAACCGTCTAAATCCTTCTTCTTTATATTCTTTAAATCATCTTCTAGCCCAACAACTTCTTTTTTATCGTTTACTCCGATTATAAGAGTACCGCCCTCAGTGTTCATAAACCCAGCAATTGTTTTCATGACACTGTGTTGAATATTTTTGCTTGCTTCTTTTCTTCTTTTATCCCAAACAAAGGTTGATTTAAATTCAAGTTCTTGGCTTTCTTCACTCTTTATAATTTTTTTGATATTTTTACCATTGTAGGTTTTTTTACTCTCAGAGGTACGTTTTTGTTTGTAAAACTGTTCTATTAGGGATAAGTGATATGCGGGTTCTGGGATGTCTTTTAAAACAAAAAGACGATCCCCATTTTTATCCCATCCTATTAAGTTTGCTGAACCAAAGATTCTATTAGAATAGCGTTGCGAAAGTTGAAAAGTATCAATATCTTTAAGCTTATAATGCTCTTCTCTGTTTACTATAAAATTCTTTTTTATAATCACCTTAGACTTTGTTATTGTATAGAGGGTGAGATGCCATCTTACAAAGACTAGAGTAATTATTAGTATATTTAATGCAATAGCAATAATTGTAAAATATATATTTTTGTATAAGTCTGGGAGAAATATTTGTATAATTCCGAAGTATTCTAATATGGTTGGGATTAAACAAATGAATCCCATCAAGAATTGCAAGATTATCAGTTGCCTGAGTATAACGAAAGGATTACGTCTGATAATAATCTTTTCTCTCATAGGCATATTTTTTTATTTATAATCCTGTATCATTCTATTGGCAATCCTGATAGTTTAATAAAATGTTTTTCACTTTCATCATAAGAAATATCCTTGGCGAGTGAAAGTTCCCCAACCAAGTATGAGATTGCGTTTTTGGTGTTCTTGGTAATACTTGAAGGTATTAATCTGCCATCTTCATATCTTACTTCTTTAACACGGTTACATATTTGTATTATCTCTATAAAAGCATTTATGTCACCTGAAATATCTTTGTTTTTGATAAGGTTCATAATTTCATTGTAATTTTCTGTTGATGGTTCAATGGAGGGTTGCTTCTTGAGTTTTTTGATTGCTTTTTCGATTTCCTTTGCATCATGTATTTTTCGAACTTTTAATCTCTCCACATTATCAACAGGTGTAGATATGGTTAATTCATTGTTTACAAATTTAAACTCATAATAAGATTGGACTTCTCCTGCGAAGTCAATATCTCGGATATCCTGGACTGTACCAGCACCATGAGCTGGATAAAAAACCTTATCACCTACCTTGAATTTTCCCTCCTGCTTTTGCTTGCCCATAGACTCTATTGTACCATATTTTTTTAATTAATTATATGTACTTTTAAACAAAAATGTTGTAGGATATAACCCTCGAACTGTGCAAAATCTTACTTAGAAATTAAAAAATCTAAGGAATTAAGAGAACAGTTTTTACTAAGCTTTACTCACGAAATTAATCCCTTCGATCGATGCATACGATATGTATCCTGCTTTGCAGACTTTTAAAGAGGAGATATTTATCTCTTAGATAAAAGAAAGATTAATTAAAAATTATTCTATATTTATCAACTCTATTTCAAATTCCAATCCTGCATTTGGTGGTATATTTGCCGAGCCCTGTTCCCCGTAACCTTTTTCTGAAGGTATTTTGAGTTTTATTTTTTCACCCTCTCTTATTCCTTCTAGGCCTTCTTCCCAGCCTTCGATGACTTTCCCTTCACCTAATTTAAATTCGAATGGTTGATCTCTATTGTAGGAGCTATCAAAAATTTCTCCGTCTAACAATCTACCTTCATAATGTACTGTTAGTCTATCTCCTAATTCTGCTTTTTCTCCGTCTCCTTCTTTGAGTGTTTCAACTGTAAGTTCTTCTACATCTTCTACATCTGTTTTTACTTCTGTATCTGGATCTACTTCTTCTGGGGTAGGAGTTTGTGTTAGATTAGTTGATAATAGAAAGATTATTGCCGATGTTATCAACAAAACAAGAAGTATTATCAAAATAAATTTTAATATTTTTGACATAATTTAAAAGATATTTATATTTTATAACGACCTTAGTTTAGCATATAAGGTTTGTTTAAATCTATACGCTTCTGGTATTATGGATTATGTCTGATTCAAAGAAAAAACCACTCATTAGTGAATTGATTACATATTTAAGGAGCCCAAGATCTGATGTTGAACATCGGGAGGTTTGGTATATTAAGATTTTTAATACTTTAAGACTTTGGTCTTTAGGGTTTGTTATCGGGATAGTAGCCGTACTTATTGGTAATTATTTTTTAGAGCAAACTGGTTATGATCATGATGAATTTGCTATAACCCAGCTTTTTGAAGAAGTCTCGGTTGTAACTTTTTTGTTGATGATTCTAGTTTGGGCCCCTATATCTGAAGAAATTGCTTTTAGATTTGGTCTTAGATTTTCCCCTTTTAGGTTAGGAACACAAATTACGGGGCTAATATTTTTTTCTCTACTGCATTTTGAAGTTGATCTTATTCCCCAATTTATCTTTGAAGATATTGGCTCGTGGGGAGAGATTCTAGTTTTAGGTTCTTTTTTTGTCTTTGGAGTCATTTTAATTTCAATATTTTTAAATATTCATTTAGTTAAAAAGCGGGTGGAAAGAGTTTTTAGGAAATATTTTGCATTTATCTTTTACATTTTAGCGATAATTTTTGCAATTCTTCATATGGGAAATTATCAAGATAATTGGTTAGAATTATGGTATTTAGCTCCCTTACTTGTAATGCCTCAGTTCTTATTGGCTCTGATTGCTTCATTTTTAAGAATGTACTACGGTTTTATTTGGGCTGTTATAGTACATGGTTTGAATAATGGTATTATAGGTGTTTTATTAGTATTTTTAATGCCCTTCATTGAATTGGAAGAAATTGCCTATAAGGTTGATGAAGCAGAGCTAGTTCAACATCTATCTGTTGCGGATTTTTTATCGATAATTACGGGGTGTTTTTTCTTTATGGGAATTGCTCTTTTAGTCTTAATATGTATTACATCCTTGGTTTATGAATACCTTGTATCTAATAAAAGAGACAGGGTTAAATAAGTTTGTTTAATGTATTATTGCTTTTTGCGTGATACAGCACCTCGAATTCTAAAACCTACTATAATCAACACAATAACAGCTAAAGCAATAGTTATCTCTCTCCATGGGATTATCCATATGGTTAGAGGTTCGCTTTCTAGTACATGCTCTTCTCCATCATGGTCAGTATAACTAATGGATGTTTCAAAAGTAAACTTCCCGAATCGAGGGCTTTCCCAGACATAATTGGAATGACGTACATCATCTCTCAAAACTTGGAATCTTCTATCTTCTATCTTTTCATCTTTTTCTCCAAAAAATTCATCAATGATATTTATTTCTTGGTTAAAATAAGTGCTTACATTCCCCTTATTAGCAACTTTCGTATTGATTAAGTAATTTTCCGAATCATTCTCATCAAAATATGTTGAAAAATCAAATTCGCTGAACCGTTTTTGAATACTGAATTCTTTGAGTTTTAGCTCTTTGACTATATCTCCGGGGACTGTTTGATAAACTCTGGTACCTATTCTTGTAGTTAGAGTTATTCCTCCACCCTCGCGATCTTCGTCCTCAGGTTGTGCTTCTTGTATGAGGATACCTCCCGTATGTTCTCCTACTTCAGCATCTTCGGGTACCGAAAAAGTAAAAGGAATTTCTTTCCTGCTTTCTCCTTCTAGGGTTAATTCTACTAATTCTTCACCTTCACACCACTCCTCTGTTCCTTCCTCGTTTAATGCACAAAAATTTAAAATACTTTCACCTTGCTCTTCAAAAGTACTTTGAAACTCTTCAGGTACTGGGTCTGGATAAAACTTTATCCAGGCTCCAACTTCCTCTTTATCTTCTCCCATTTGTCTTAATGCAAAGCCCCCACCAGAACTACGCATACCATCAGCAGCATACAATACAATATTTTGACTATCTTCTCTATTATTTACAACTAAAATGGCGTCTTCTGTTTTCTCCCCGGGGTTAAGATCGTATCTAAATGCTCCAACTCCTCTGTGCCTCTCCTCATCTGCAGGCATTCCTCCAATCGCACTCATCGACTGAGCTTCGTTTGTAGAAAGAAACGCGAAAAGAAAGAACATTGGGGCCAACAGCGCCCAAATATAAAACAACTTCACCATATTACATTAAAGTAAAAACTTACATATCACTATTATAGATTAAATAATAAAAGTTTGTTCAAGTCAAAAAGTGCAGAAGCTTTTTCTTTATCGGTTTATAATACTTCGAATTATTTATTATTCACAAAGCATTAAATGAAATACCTGGATTTGGAATACTTCCATCAGTTGTCTAATTTAAAAATTTTTGTGCTATACTCTTCTGAGGATTTTAAATCATCCAAAGAGATGCATTCTGATAATGATTATATAGCTTGTGGTGATATATATGTTTTGAGTGTAATTCCTACGAAAATTTGGGATGAAGAATTTTCTACGGATGATTATTTATCTGCTCTTGTTTCTGCTAGTTTAAAGGAAGATGGAGATTCTGATGAAGAAATTATTGAAGAGGTTGATGGTATTATAGAGCAGGTTTTATAGAAATTTTTTAACTACGGTATTCTTCCCGAACTTCCATCCAGAGTTTTCCTAAATGGTTTTCTCCATCCTTATTAGGTCCCCATCCCCAAAATGGATCTCTCCATGAATCTTCTATGAGTTCCCTATTGCCTGATTCTAAAAGTTTCTTTTTAACATAGGGGTGTTGTTCAACTTTTGTGCGTAAAATTTCTTTCATTACGTCTAGTTTAATTTCTTCCCAGTCCTCCCGATACTTATCTTTATTTGCTTCTGCTAATTTCAATGCTTCATGAGCTGACCTGGCATTTAGTATTTTTTCTTTTAGCTCTTCATCTTCAAATTTTTCAGAATGATAAGCATGTTCTGAAGTCATATATAACTTGCCTTTCCATTCAATTGCAAAAGAAGAGAAGTTAGAAAATACATAAAATTCATTTTCATAAAAAAATATTTGTTTATCTGTATCCAATCTATTTCCTTTCGTCATAATAATTCTATTTAAATTTATTTTAATCCGTATTTTATTATACATTGTATAACACTTCAATTTCTTTAAAGATGTTTTTTTGTCTTGAAGAGTTTTTAAATGACACTACTCCCTCTA
>PWFU01000033.1 GCA_003554185.1 Candidatus Dojkabacteria bacterium | reverse complement strand
AACACAAGAAGCTCAAGTATGGGAATACAAAGGAAACTACGATGGACTTATGAATGAAAAAGAAAGGGTACAGGAAGAAATGGAAGAATCAGAGCAAGAACAAGAAGAAGAAACAGAAGAAGAGGAAAAAGAGACCCCTGAACCAGAGCTGGAATGGATAGGGGAAGAGAGTGTTGAAGCTGGAACCGTAGTTAAAGGATTAGCCATCATAGAAACAGATAACAATTTTATAAAAGTAGGAGAGGGTGAGGAATATGAAATGGAAGAAAATGGAACAAAACACTACTACAAAGGTAATAATGAAGGATTAAATGTAGAATTCCAAAGAATTCTAAAAGAGGAAGGTCTAAAAGATTAAAATCTGGATTCTTAGTTTAGAAAAACATCTTTTAGATTTGATAGAGTTTTTCCTGTACACTATAGGTGTTTAAACAAGCAGATT
Source organism: Candidatus Dojkabacteria bacterium (assembly GCA_003554185.1). Taxonomy (GTDB): domain Bacteria; phylum Patescibacteriota; class Dojkabacteria; order SC72; family T1SED10-24; genus T1SED10-24. The sequence goes on along the minus strand of PWFU01000033.1, from coordinate 5,921 downwards.
GTAAAAATAATCTAAACTATTGACTTGAAAAATACAGCGTTGCTAAGCATAGAAATAGGAAAACCCTTCTTTATTGAAACATAGCATAAGTACAACAATCTAAAATACAAAACTTAGAAACAGGCTTTTTAAGAACCTTTTTGGAAATTTCTACACAAAATTATCTATAAATCTATTTTAAATAGATATTAAATATTTAGTTAAAAAATCCTTACAATATAGTTTTTTTCTGAAAACACTTGCCTCGAGTTATCCACAAAAAATTTTTTCATATATAATCCGATTGTTTCAAATGCCCAGATAGATTTTAAGATATCTAGAAAGTAGTAGATCCTACCTCTATGCAAAAAATCGACTTACAAAAACAATTTGAAGATCTACCTACACCTGCTTTTAGTAAAGATATTAACATCCCTCCACTTAGCAAAGAGGAAAATGTGGATAAAAAATGGAAGGTTATTCGTGAATTAATCAAGATGAGAATATCCCACCGTGAATTTATGATGTGGTACGAAGGTTTTTATCTTACAAAAATCTCCAATGGTATAGCAGAATTTTCCTGTACCAAAGCATATCAGAGAGAATGGATTTTAAATAATCACCCTCGATTATTAAAAGACATCCTATTCGAAACAACAAACCAAAATTTAGACATATCCATTTGTGTAAGAGGAGGTGGTGAAAAATAAAAAGGCTCTGGGAAAAAGAAGTACGAATATCATGCCCTCGAGAACAACGAGGAAATGCCGATATTTAGAGAAGAAAATAATGTAGAAGCACAAAAACAAAAAGCTCTTGAGCAATCTCAGTTAAACCCCGATTTCTCTTTTGAAAATTTTGTTACAGGGACTGGAAGCCGACTTGCCCATGCAGTATCGTTAGCAGTAACAGAACAACCAGGTAAAGCATATAATCCGGTTTTTTTCTATGGCAGAACAGGTGTAGGAAAAACACATCTAATGCAAGCCATAGGGAATGAAATTTTAAATAAAAATCCACATAAAAAGATAATCTATTGCAACTCAGAACAGTTCTTAAATGAGGTTATACACGCCATTCGCTCAGGAAAAACAGAAGATTTTAGAAATAATTATAGAAAGCTGGATGTCTTAATTATAGATGATATACACTTCATTACCTCATCTCCAAAAACTCAAGAAGAACTCTTCCACACATTCAACTCCTTGCATTTAAACAAGAAACAAATAATTATGGCATCAGACAGGCCACCAAAAGATATTAATGGATTGACAGACAGGTTAAGATCGAGATTCGAAGGGGGTATGATTTGCGATATACAACCACCCGATTATGAAACTAGAATGGCAATACTTCTCAAAAAAGTAGAGGAACAAGATGTGCAAATATCTCAGAAAATTCTTGACTTGATTGCCCTTAATATAAATACGAATGTAAGAGAATTGGAAGGAGCTGTAACTAAGGTAGCCACTATGATTAAAGTCTTGGGTGTAGATATGCCAGAAGAAGAAGTACTACGTATATTGGAGTTAGATATCGAAAACAAGAGAAAAAATATTTCCCCTGAAAAGGTAATCAATGTAGTTAGCGAGGTTTTTGAATTAAACCCAAAAGACATAAAAGGGAAAAAAAGAACTGCATATATAGCCAAGGCCCGTCAAACAGCAATGTTTATACTACGAGAAACTTTGGAAATCCCTTTTGAAAAAGCCGCTAAGTGCGTCAACAGAAAAGATCATACTACAGTCTTACATGCCTGTGAAAAAATAAAAGCAGAAATGGAAAAGGATAGAGACCTAGCTAACAAAATAGATAAATGCCAATATATGCTTGCTGAATAAGTATTGCACTATATACCTTCCTAAGATATCATACAATAGATTATATGTATAAATTCATATACACATATTGTTATGGCACCTAAAGAACAATCTCTGAAGTTAAGAGACGAAAAAGAAGGAAAAATTGAATCAGAACCTTTTAAAAATATAGAAGAGTATAAAGATTCTGTAGAACAGTTAGTGAAGGATATACCACAAGAGGAGAGGGAAACATGGGATATTAAAGAAATAGCTGAAGATGCAAAAAATAATAAAGAAAAGTTGGAAGTCTTAGACCATAATACAGCCCGACTATTTAACTATTTTGGAGTTAAAGAGCAACACCGATTAAGAGTTGCAAACCTAAAAAACACTATACACAAAAGAACAGAAGCTGATTTCGAACAACCTTTGAATTGGGAAGGACAAAACTTCTCAGATGTAGACTTTGAAAATTTGGAAATAAAAAACAAAGCTAATCTTAGACATATTAAGATACAAGGGGAAAAGTCCAATCTACAACACACGATTTTTGATAATGTAGATTTGTCTCATGCAACTTTTTACAGGATTAAAAAAGCTGCATATATAAAATTTATTAACTTACAGCTCACCCAACCACAAGGCGGAAATATTAAAGTTGAAGAATGTACTATGAGGGGGGCGGTTTTTTCAGGCAAATTTGATGGACTACATATAGAATCCTCCCGATTACCTTATGCCGAGATAAATGCAAACACCAAAGGCCTTAAAATAACGGGACGCACCGAAATGCCAAGTAGTCGAATGGAGGGATCTTTTAACAAGCCAGAAATAGATTATGATAACGTCGACCTAAGTGGTTCAACACATAACGTAGAGATAATAGAAACTTCTTTAGCTGTTAAAGAAAAAGAATCTGCTAAATTGGATGCAGCTTGCAAACTTAGAATCCTTGATACAGATAGCTCACATAGAACCATTTAAAAATTTCCCAATATAATATATACTCTATAGACTCTATAGATAATATAAGAGAGAGGAGTTATGAAATTTTCTTGTAACCAAGATACTTTTGCAAAGTATTTAAATGTACTCAGCAGGGTAGTGCAATCAAAACCTGGATTACCCATTTTAAACAACGTTCTTTTTGATGTAAAAGAAAACAAAATTTCCATGACAGCAACTGATTTAGAAGTAAGTCTAAATTGTTGGATTGGTGCCGAGGTAATGACAGAAGGAAAAACAACAATACCTGCAAAACAATTAGCAGAATTCGTAAACTCCATTCCCCAAGAAAAGGTCGACGCTTACTTAGAAAACAATACTGTTTACTTTGAAACTAAAAATAACACAGCCCAGTTTAATACAATTGCTCCAGATGATTATCCAAAAGTCCCTAGCATAAGGAAAAAAGATAAACCTCTTTTAAAAATAGATAAAAAAGACATTTTAAAAGCTGTAAACAGGGTCTCTTTTGCAACCGCAAAAGATGATGTTAAGCCTGTACTCTCTGGAATTTTAATAGAAATTTCTCAAGAAAATATAAATTTTGTCGCAACTGACGGACTTAGATTATCCAAACAATCTTTAGAACTTAGCTCAAAAGTAAAAGAAGACCTGCAATTATTAGTCCCTTCAAAAGCGCTCGAAGAATTAGCAAAAGTAATTTCAGATTTTACAACAGAAGAAGACGATGATTTTGTTGAAATATATTATGTAGAAGATAAAAACCAAGTTATTTTCAAATATAGTGATATAGAACTAGTATCTAGATTAATAGATGGGCAATTCCCTGAATACAGGCAAATTATCCCAACTGGTTATCAAACAAAATGCGAATTCGACAGAGCAAGTATTATGAATTCCCTGAAGGTGGTAAATATCATCGCTAGAAATATCCTAGGAAATAAAATAGAGATGGATGTAAATATTTCTGAGAGTAAAATAAATTTAACTGCTGCACAATCAGAGATAGGAAGCAATCAAAGTGAATTTGAAGTTAAAGGGGAGGGCGAGGACCTAAAAATTGCCTTTAGTGGTAAATTTCTAATGGATGTACTAAACCATGTAGATGAAGAAGAAATGATTTTTGAGTGTACTACCTCAACAGCCCCAGGAGTGTTTAAGCTCAAGAACGATCCTACATTCATCAACTTGATTATGCCTATGAGAGTTTAGCTAAAAAAGCTCGGATAGATAATCATCTGTAGTGTTGTATAGCTCTTCGTCTTGTCCTGTTTTTTTGAGAACTTTCTGTTTGTCATTCAAACGATAACCAAACCCGTGAACTGTTTGAATAACATCATACCCCTTAATCTTATCCCTCAATCTTTTAATATGCACATCAACTGTATTAGAGTTACTTATCTTTCTATAATCCCAGACATGATCCAACAACTCATTTCTACTAACCGTCCTATTCTTATTCCTTATCAAGTATTCCAACAGACAAAATTCCTTTTTTCTTAAATCCACTTCATTATTATTTCTCATAACTCTTTTTCCTTCAATATCTAATTTAATGTTCCCAGCCTTTAAATCTGGTTTCCCCATATTTCGAGGTTTTTTAAGAGCATTCTGAACCCTCACCAATATTTCTTGTGCAGGGAAAGGATAATCTAACACATCATCAAATCCTGTTTTTAGAAGATCAACCTTTTTATTCCAGTTCTTACTTGTATTTAAACCAATAATACACAAATCGGGATGAATTTTACGTATTTTTTCTATCTCTTTCTCCAACCCTTCCACCTCTATATTCAATACTGCTATATCAAAACTCTTGATATTGTATTTCATTTTCATAAAATCAACAGCTTTGCGAGCATCTACTAAATACCCATAATTTTCAAATGTTGATTTCAAAGAATCTGAGATAATATGAGAGTCTTCTACTAAAAGTACATGCATTTTTATTCTCCTTAAATTTTATTTATAATCCAAGTATATGTAACATTGTATAATTCTCTGAAACTCATAAACTATTAACTTATGAAATATCTCATTATTCAAATAATAATCTTCTTTTTTTGTTCCATATTCCTGTTATTTTTATTCCAGCAAGAAGATTTTGTCCCTGTACAAGAAGACGGAGTTCTTAATTGGTATAATGTCTTTTCTGTATTGTTCTTTCTTTTTCTACTTCTTCAATCAACTTTGGGTATTGTTCTTTTTGTTGTCCAGAAGTTTGTAACCTGTAAATTAAAAGAGTTCCCTAAGCCTCATTTTGCTCTAAAATGGAGTTTTGTAATATCCCTTCTTCTTCTTTTAATAACTTTGTTTAATATGTTCCATATTATAGATTTTTTTTGGGGAGGAATGATTGTAGTATTTACAATAATCATTTTAATTTTGCTTAGATTTTAACTTTAAGATAAAATGCACGTATGAGTAAAAAGAAAAAAAAGCAGAAGGATCAAGAGACACAGATAGATAAAGAGGTTAAAGATTTAGGAAATATTTTATCAGGAGAGATGGCTTTGCGGGAGAAAAAGGAAGAGATCTTAAAAGAGAAAAAGAAGGCAATCGAACAACAAAAAAAGCGTATAGAAAAAGGATTAAAGGATGGATCTCTAAAGATTAAAGAATTAGAGAAGAATAAGAAGGTTGTTCAAAAAATAAATCTTTTTGAATGGGAAGCACCAATACGAGTCCCTTTTCAATTTGAAAAAAGGAATTTTCTCCTGGTTGTAGCTCTATGTCTTCTTTTCATTTTTTACCTAGCTATAGTAGAACAATACCTCCTAATGTTCGCCATAATTGCTCTTTTATTTTTAATATATGTTGCTGGAACTACAAAGCCTGTTAATGTAAATCACAAAATTACTGCTCGGGGTGTTGAAACAATGAATGTTCTTTATGAGTGGTATCAGTTAGAGAGTTTCTTTTTCACAAAAAAGAAAGGAGAAGAGCTTCTTATTATAGAAACAAACCTAAGACTTCCTAGTAGATTAATTATGCTTGTAGGAGAGAAGAACAGGGATAGTATTTTTCTTCTTCTTCAGGACCAACTGTTATACAAGGATATCAAAAAACAACATTTTTTAGATAAAATTTCGATAGGTGAGTATATTCCTTTAGAGGAGCTTTAGTTTCAGGTGTGATTTTCCTTATTTTTTCAAAAAAAGTTTTTGTGCTTTT
>PWFU01000116.1 GCA_003554185.1 Candidatus Dojkabacteria bacterium | reverse complement strand
CCGTATACCAAAACAACAGCTAAAAAGATTGAAAGGAAGGATACTAATGTAATTTTGAAATATTTCTTTTTATTCTTCATCTATCTTAGATTATCAAAAAATATAATGGATTGCAAGATAAGGGAGGCAAGTATTGAAAAACAACTTTTTTGTAATATAATCTGAGAGCTAATTTTTAATTCACCTTTTAATGGTACGAAAAAAGAAAATAGCCGTTGTGGGGACAGGCTATGTAGGACTCTCCTTTGCTGCAGTATTATCTAATGTAGGATACAAAGTATTTGCTTTTGATATAGATGAAGAAAAAATTGAAACCATCAAGAAAGGAAAGGCATATTTTTCTGAAAAAGGGTTGGATGAGTTAATTTCTAGTGGATTAAAGAAGGGTTTGTTGGTTCCAACAACCTCATATGAAGACTACCTACATGAAGCAGACATTGTTTTTTCTTGTGTAGGGACACCTGATAATTGCGATGGTAGTTCTAATCTGGACCATGTTTTTGACGTTGGAAAAATAGTTGCAAATTTGGGTAAGGAGGGAGTAATTTTTGTTCAAAAAAGTACAGTACCTGTAGGTACTGGAAGGAAGTTGATGAAAGTCATAGAGGAGGAAAACCCAAATTTAAGATATTCATACATCTCTAATCCCGAATTTCTTGCAGAAGGTTCGGCGGTATATGACACTTTTAAGATGGATAGGGTGGTACTTGGGGGAGATAGCTCCGAAGCCATAGATTATGTCCTTGGTTTGTACAAGAGCATTAATGAAGGAATGGAGGATATAGATTTGGACGCAGTTTCAGAATTTGCACATATGTATAGGGCTAAGAATAATGGTGAAGAAGGTTTTAATGTAGTAAAAACAAATCTTGAGAGTGCGGAATTAATCAAGGTTACTAGTAATGCGTTTTTAAGTCTAAAGATTTCTTTTGCAAATTCAATTTCTCTACTCTGTAATCAAACAGGAGCAGACATTAATGAAGTGATGGATGGGGTAGGTATGGATAAAAGAATCGGGAGATCATTTTTGTACGCAGGCAGAGGATATGGAGGAGGATGCTTCCCGAAGGATGTTAGTGGACTTATCAGTATAGCTAAAGAGCACGGCGTAGATCTAGAAATAATGGAAGCTTCTACTAGTGTAAACAGCAAAATGCCAAATGAAATTATCAAGGAAGTTAAAGAAAAAGCAGGATCATTAAAGAACAAAAGGATAGCTTTACTAGGACTTTCTTTTAAACCAGGAACCAGTGATGTAAGGAAGTCTCCAGCTATCAAATTGGCAAACCTGCTTATTGAGGAAAAAGCTTTTGTACAAACCTATGACCCCAAAGCAATGGAAGAAGCAGAGAAGGAGTTAAAAGATAGCGTTATATATACTTCTTCTATAAAAGAGGCTTTGGAAGAATCAGATATTGTAATGATAGCAACAGAATGGCCTGAATTAACAAATTATGATTACAGTAAACACATTAATGATATTAAAGACAAGCTTATTGTGGATTGCCAAAATAGACTTGATAAAGAGAAAATAAAGGAACAAGGGTTCGATTATATTGGGGTAGGTAGATAATAATTTTTCTTTCTAAAAGCCATTGACTCACCTCTGTGCTGTATAGTATAATACTACAGGTTAATTTGCAAAACTGTTTATATTATGAAAATATTAGTAACAGGGGGAGCTGGTTTGGTTGGTTCTCATTTGTGCAGAAAACTTATAAAACAAGGGCATGAAGTCATTGCTATAGACAACCTCCTAACCGGGAGTAAGCGAAATATTGCTGATTTAATAGATGCAAACAACTTCACATTTATATATAATGATGTGATCAACCCTATAGATATTCAAGGTTTAGATCAAATATATCACCTAGCTTGCGCCGCCTCCCCTGTTCAATTTACAAAAAACCCTTTACATACAACAAAGACTAGTGTTATAGGTACAATAAATGCATTAGATTTGGCAAAGAAAAATAATGCAAAAATTTTACTAAGCTCAACATCAGAAGTCTATGGAGATCCTTTAGTACACCCTCAAAATGAAAACTATTGGGGGAATGTAAACCCTGTTGGGCCAAGAGCATGTTATGATGAGGGAAAAAGATGTGCAGAAAGTATTTGTTTTGACTACCACAGAGCATACGGACTTGATATTCGAATTATTCGAATTTTTAATACCTATGGACCTTCTATGGACCCAAAGGATGGAAGAGCTATCTCAAACTTCATAATACAAGCTTTAAGAAATGAAGACATAACCGTTAAAGGAGATGGATCACAAACAAGAAGTTTCCAATATATTGACGATCTGCTCGTAGCGATAGATAAAATGATGAACAACAAAAAAGATTTTCTAGGTCCTGTTAATTTGGGAAACCCTAGTGAGTTTGAAATAGGCGAGTTAGCAAATATTGTCTTAGAGTTAATCCCAGAAAGTAAGAGTAAAATAATATACGTTGATTTACCACAGGATGATCCCAAAAGGCGAAAACCAGATATATCATTAGCAAAAGAAAAACTAAACTGGGAACCAAGGATAAAACTTGCAGACGGCCTTAAACCAACCATAGAATATTTTAAAAATTTTATTGAAGAAGAAGCATATCTAAACTCAGAAGAAATTTCAAAAAGCGGAGTTAAGCCCAACTGGCAGATCTTTTAAGTCTATTCTTTATCGTGCGAAGACAATTTGTTTTTATACGGTTTACCTCTAAAGCAAAGTGAAAAAAAGTTTAAAACATAAAGAAAAAAATCTTTATCAAAGTTATACCTGCGTGAAGAAATACCACATTTTAAGTTCATATCTACTTTAACCTTGCCCAAAGAACCCAGTTTTATGGTCAGATCACCATCCTCCCCAAACTTTAAATGAGCATTAAACCCACTAGTTTTATTATAAGCAGATTTTCGAAATGCCATATTACCACCCGTAGGACCAAGCTTACCCCACGAACATAATTTAGCAAAATAACAAGTCGGTTTATAAAACAGGGTCCTTAAAATATTTTTCCATTTGGGAGCATCGTAAAAGTAAAATTGTCCTCCTAAACAAACTAAATCCTCATCATTTTTAAAATGGTCTTTAATTTTTTCTAAATAATTCTTTGGGACAACAGTGTCTGCATCAATATGTACTATTATAATACCTCTAGCATAAGCCGTCCCTGTGCTCCTTGCCCAACCAACACCTTGCCTCTCTTCATAAATTACAATAGCCCCATATTCTTCTGCTATTTTTTTTGTCTTATCAGAAGAATTATTGTTTACAACAATCACTTCATAATTTAAGAGAGTTTCTTGATTATTCAAAGATTCTAAATTTTTAGGAAGAATCTTTTCCTCATTATATGCTGGTATAACAACGGAAATATCTATGTTTTCAGGCATAAACTCCTCTATAATCTACATTTAAAATACAACTATTTTACCACAATTATACTGTACTTATTGTAATGTTGTATAATCCTCCTATGAAAATAATTATAGGATCGTGGAACTTTCCAAAACAAAGCGGGCCAACAGTAGCAATCAAGAATTATGTGTCAATTTTCGAAAAAAAGGGTATAGATATAAGAGTTATATCCCCGAGTAAGGAAAAAGATATTCCACAACATTATCCTGTTAAACCATCCTTAGCATTAAATACAGCATCATCTATTCTAAAAATAGATGAAATAGGCGGATTTTCACCTTTAGCAGAAAGAGAAATAAAAAGAATATGTGATTATTTTAATCCAGATATATATTGGTCCCAGATGATATTCTTAACAGAAGATTCTTTTGAAAGAGTGATGTGTAATTCCTCGAAGAAAAAAGTAGTATCTATACATTCTCTAGGAGAAGATATTGCAAAAGACTATACAAAAAAGATGTTAGAAAAAACGTTAACCCCTATAGGTGCAAGCAAAACAAATAGAATAATTCAAAAAAATATAGAAAAGGTAGCTACTAAACAAATAAAAAAAAGGATTAGAACAGTTTCAAAAAAAATTGACGCTTTCATAGTACCAACAAATTTTGTAAAAAAGAGGCTGTTAGAATATGGAGTTAAAACAAAAATATATGTCGTCCCTACAGGTGTAGATAAACCGCAAAAACCTTTAAGCAAGAGAGGTTTAAGAAAGAAATTTGGAATTCCAGAAAAAACAAAAGTTGTGATGTATGCAGGTAGAATAGCAAAAGAAAAAAATGTTGATATATTAGTAAAAGCAATAGCAAGAATGAAAAGAAATGACGTATATTTGCTAATTATAGGGGAGGGGAATAAGGAAGAAATAAGCAAAATAGCTAAGAAGGAAAAAGTAGAAAAAAGAATAATTTTTGGAGGAGAGTTGGAAAGAGAAGAGCTTTTAAACTGCTATTCTGGCGCAGACGTTTTTGTATTTGCATCTTCAACAGAAACACAGGGTTTAGTTATATGGGAATCAATGATTGCTGGGACACCTGTTGTTGTTAACAGACTACCTATACAAAAGGACGTATACCCTAGAGGAACTGCTATTTCTGTAAGGAAAATACACCCAGAGCATTATGCAAAAGCTATACAAAATGTTTTAAAGAATGAGAAACTAAGGAAGAAGATAACAAAAAAAGCACATAATTTTGTTTCAAAACATACTACAGAAAAAACCGTAGAAGATTTAATAAAAATATTTAAAAACCTATGAAATTTAAAAGATATAACAAAAAGAGCTCTTACTCTTATACCTTTGGTTATTCAACTACACAAAGTCTATTAAAAAATAAAAAAAATATAAATATTATTAAGGTTTTAATAAAAAAAGAGGGTTTAAAAGATAAAGAGGTTTTAAATTTAAAACAAAATTTAGAAAAAAATAAAATACCTTATGAAATAAATAATAGGCTCATTGATAAAATTTCGTATAAGGAAAATACTTATGTTATAGGTATATTTGAAAAATTTAAAGAGGATATAGATAAAAATAAAGATATTATTGTTCTTGTAAATCCAAGTAATCCTAGAAATGTAGGTACTATTATAAGAACAATGTTAGCTTTTGAGTTTAAAAATTTACTTCTTGTAAAACCTGCTGTAGATGTATTTCATCCTAGCTTAATAAGAGCTTCAATGGGAGCATTTTTCAATATTAATTTTGAATATATTGACTCTGTTAAAGATTTAAAAAATATTATTAAAAATTATAAAAATTATTCTTTAATGTTGGATGGAGATAAGAGTGTTAATGATATAAAAATAGATAGAAATAAAAAAAACTGTTTTATTTTTGGTAATGAGAGTAGAGGATTAGATAAAGATTTTAAAAACTTCACAAACACTATATATATACCTCATTCAAACAATATAGATTCTTTAAATGTTTCTATTTCTGTAGGTATAACTCTATTTAAAACTAAATATGGATAAATATGTGTATAAGTTGTTTATTAATTATGTATAAACAATTAATAATTTATTACTTATACACAAATAAAATATATTATATATTTAAAAATTTTTTATTATACATTTATACAAAAATTTTTCCACATAAAAATAATAACCTTCTCATAATATATAAAATTAATAAATCCCATTTAAAAGTACTTTATATTACCTATATATATACACAATATATTAAAAAATAAATAATACTATGAATAGAATAAAAAAATATTATAAAAATATACTTAAACACATAAACACACTCCCTATTATTACTACTATTTAAATATAATAATAGGTGGAAAACTATTAATAAAAAATGTTATAATTAAGTGTTTATGGGGACGTAAGGATTCGACAAGAGTTCTTTAGTCCAAATACTGCAAGTAGAGAACTTGGCTCTTTAAACAAGTGTACATATAAGTGCAGAAAATAAATTGAACGCTTTTGCGAATCGCGTTAAAGAAACTGTAACATCAGTATCTGGTGCTATGCAGTTAAATTACGCATACGCATAAGTCTAGTTCATTAAATTGGACTAGCAGTTCCTTTCTTTCACTCCTGGTTGAATATTGGAACTGGTCATTACCAGGATATAGTATTAAACTTCTTTGGTTGGGTTTAATACCGAAAAATTTAGACCAAGGTGGTTATCTTTTTTGGTAGTTTTAATGATAACTTTCCTAAATATAAACTACTGAAACTTGTAATTCAGTATTTGTGCTTTACTCTTGGACATGGGTTCAATTCCCATCGTCTCCACCATATGGATAAAGGTGAATTATTTTTACTTATCTATGCAACTTGTTCCTCTTCAGGTAATTTTCTTTTTATTTTATTAACAGGAATATTTTGCTCATTAGCTTTTTTTATTAATTCTTTTCCATAATCATCTATAGGATTATCATCCTTATCTACTAAAACAACAACTCTTGCAACTCTATTTTCTTTATTATTATCTAATATAACAGTGTTATCAAAATAACGAGAAGATTCATTAAGTAATTCTTTAGGGGATGAAATTTTTCCACCTTTCCATACTTCTTCAAAATTTTTACCATTATTGTTTGAAGAATATTCATATCTTGGCGCTGTTGCAATTATAGTTTTTGAAGGTTCGGTTGGTATAACAATTACACCCTGTGCTGTAAATACATTATCACGTCTTGTAAAACCATATTGTGCTGATTCTTTATTACAAAGGGAACAAGACAGAAAATTTCCTGGAGAATTTTTAACATAGTCTTGTATATTTTCAGGGACTTCTTTACTATCACCACGGACAGGAATTACAAGAGCGTAATCATTCTCAGATTCTATTTTTGTGCTGATTTTATTCCATTCATTTTTTTTCTCTATCTCTTCATTTTTTTGTTTTTCTTCAGAATTATATTTATCTAACGTAGAGATTTCCATTTTTTTT
>PWFU01000096.1 GCA_003554185.1 Candidatus Dojkabacteria bacterium | reverse complement strand
TTCCCTTTAAGATCAATAGCATATTTCTTACTATACTTTCTTCTTGATTTAAAAAAATTTAAAGGAATAATATTTCCTAATTCAGCAATAGGTTGATGCCTAACTAAGACATAAACTTTTTCAAAATATTTTGCTGATTCTTCAATTGGATCTTTTATGAAACTATTGTAGGTATGAGTAAGAACCAATAACTTTTTGTCTTTGAACATATCATTTTACCTCTTTTTCAAGATAATCTATCCACCATTCATTAATGTCTATTTTTTCTTCCAGGAGTTTCTTTTGTTTTTTTCTTCCTTCTTGCTTTAAATTCTTTTTCTTTAAAAGCTTTTCAGATTTATCTATTGTTTTTTTCAACATATTATCTCTATCTGTTATTGAATAAAGTAATTCATATTTCTTCTCAACTTCATCAGAAGCACCAGAAGTTAATTCACTTGTAAATATGGCATGTACACCCATCATACAACATTCAAATGCCATAGTTAGACCATCTCCTACAAATAATTGTGCAAATGACATAATACTGTGTAGTTTTGAATGTGGCACTTTTATAATATATTTATCAAACTCCTCTGGTAATTCCTCTTCAGATGAGACAAGAACTTTTCCATATTTTTAAAGATGTTTGATTAATTTCATTTTTTCATCATTTGTAAAACCTTTAAAACCCAAATCATGACTTGCATTCCAAGCAACAAACCTTATGAATGTAAATTTGTCTCCTTTTTTCAAACCTACTAATTTCAAATCTTTTGGATCAGGTTTAAAATAGTTCGGATGTAAGTAAAAAAGTTCTTTAAATGTATCAACCCTCTTTTGAACCTTTCCTAGATCTTTTCTATACATCTTTGGTGTTAGAATAGTATGAGACAATCTCTTAGAAAACCAAAGAGATTCTACAGACCTTTCAGTATCACAATACGCAATGTTTTTCTTTCTATGAAAAAAAGCAGCTAAAGCCATCATTGGGGATGGTCTTCCAATATATACATCTGCTTTGTACTTTATTCCATAATATAGATGCTTTATCGTTGAAGAAAAAACAATCCATGCCTTATCAAATTTATTTCGACCAGTAGAATTTCCAACTACGATATAGTCGATTCCATACTCATCTAAAATTTCCCAATTTCTATCTTTTTTTATAACTAGAACTATTACATTATGCCCCTTTTTCTTAAGCAACTTTATAATATTATTGAATTGATGAACCCAAGCAGGATGAGATATTGAAATTAGTACGTTCATTGAGACTAATAATTAACTTATCTATTTTTCTTTGAGTAGTAATTCTTTTTGGAATAATAAAGGATCTTTTCTTGATTATTCAATAGTCTACTAATCATATCTGAAATGGCGCCAAAGAGCCATATAATTATACCCAAAGTAAATAAATAAAGGCCTGTTAATCCAAGAAATTTATACGGTGAAAAATCTCCTGTATTTAACCAATGTATACTTACAAACACCAAAAAAACAAAACCAATGTTTACAGGAATAGAGCCCAGAATTCCAAAAAATCTTAGAGGTGCAAAATCTTTAAAAACCCTAACAATATTAAAACCAGAAGAAAAAATATATCCAAACAAACTGGTTACCCCTCTAGATTTTCTACCCTTAAAATATTTAATTTCAACAGGCATCTGAACAATATTCATTTTTTTAGAAGCCAATATCTGAAAAGATTCTTGAGTGTATGTAAACTTACTATTTATATTCATACTAAGAAGTGCTTCTCTAGTATATGCTCTAAAGCCACAGGTTACATCCGCAAATTTCATATTCGAAAGTTTTCCAACAATATACGCCCCCAATTTATTTCCCCAATACTTACCAGGAGACATGTTTTCTGGTTTTCTAAATTCACCAGTTTCTGGATCAACAAACCTATTTGCTGCTACAAAATCAGCGTTACCTTCTAGTATTGGCTCAACCAATTTGGGTATATCCTCAGGCGTAAATTGTAAATCTCCATCAATATTCACAGCTATGTCTGCACCCATCTCCAATGCCCTATCAACTGCAATTTGAAAAGAATATGCTAACCTTTTTTGTTCTCGGTTTGAAATTACTTCAGCTCCATGTTCTTTTGCAATTTTAGCTGTATTATCTGTACTTCCATCATCTACAACTAGTTTTTTAACTTCCTTAACGCCTTCAAATTCTTTTTCACTCGGAATACGATTGAGGCGTTCCCCTATAGTTTTCTCCTCATTTAAACATATTGAAAAAACTACTAATTTCATAAAATTTTTTATTCAATTAATTTCCTATACCCTTGTATATTATACCGAAATCTTGAATTTTTTGCTTGTCCAACTTATTCATACCATCTACCACTACCTTTACATTATCATATTTCTTTAACAAATCACTTAAAGACATAAAATCCTTATGAGCAGTACATAAAATAACTGCATCTACTTTCTCCAAACCTTTCTCTAAAGAATCAACAGTACACATATCAGGTACATATGGGTCATAGATTTCTAAACTAACATTTTCATTTTCTAAATTTTTCTTCACTTCCAAACAAGGACTTTCTCTTAAATCTGCGACATTTTCTTTGTAACTCAAACCCAAAAGCAATACTTTGGAATCTTTATGAGACTTTCCTAATTCACTTAAACCTTGTTTCAGCCTGTCTACAGTATATTCAGGCATACTCCTATTAACCTTCCTAGCCATCTTTAAAAATTCATGTTCAAAACCACTCTTTGCTGCTCTTCCAATAAGGTAGTAGGGATCTACTGCAATACAATGACCTCCTACTCCTCTACCCGGCCAATGTGGCATAAAAGCAAATGGTTTGTTAGAAGCACCCTCTAGAGTCTCTACAAGATCTATACCCATAACATCAAAAGACTTAGCTAATTCATTAACATACGCAATATTTATATCCCTAAAAGTATTTTCAACTATCTTAGTTGCCTCAGCAACCTTAAGAGAAGAAACCATATTGATTTCTGCATCCAAAAGATCTTCATAAAATCTCACAACCTCTATAGTTTTTTCGTATGGGTATGCTCCTACATTCCTAGGAATACTATACAAATTCCATTTATGATCTCCTGGATTAATTCTCTCTGGACAATGAGATAATACAAAATCCCCGAGTTTCAAGCCTGAAGATTCTTCTAATTCCGGAGCAATTATCTCTTCACAAGTACCAGGATTAACAGTGGATTCAACAATTACAATATCTCCTTTTTTCAAATATTTTCCTACCAACTCACTAGCCTGAGTTACGTATGAATAATCAGGGGTATAGTCGTCAAGAACGGGAGTTGGAACACAGATAATAAAGATGTCAGAGTCTTCTAGAACTTTTTCATCAGATGAAATATCTAAATCAACTTCATTTAATTCACTTTCACATATTGGATCATTTATTGGGCAAATACCTCCCTTAATTATTTCAATTTGTTTGGAACTAATGTCATAACCACTAACTTTGTATTTTCCAGATTTGGCAGTAGCTGTCAGAAGGGGTAATCCTACGTATCCTAGACCAATAACACAGACTTTTTTCATAAGTTTAAATTTATCAATTTAACTTTTCGAATTATACATAAACTAAGGATAATCTTAAAGATAAAATTTATACAAATACAATTTAATTTGATATATAATTCGAATAATGAAAAAATTCTTTAACCTAAAAAATATACAAAAGAGTCTACCAATAATAGTTTTGATTATTTCAATAATAGTTTTAACTTTAATAAAGGTACCGTATTTTGATTACAACTTCTCAGGAGAGCATGAAATGAAATACAGTGCATATGTAGAGCCCGCTATAAACATGGTAGAAGAAAGAGACCCATTCTTTTATCAACAACAATACAGTGCAAATCCAATAGAAAATGACCAAGGGATTAGTGAAGAATTACCACAACTACCTATCCTCCAATGGATGCTAGCAGGAAGTTTTGAAACCTTTCAAGACAATTCCATAGAAGTAAACACAAGAATAGTAATGCATGTTATAGGGATAATAACATTAATATTCTTCTTTTTATCAATTAAAGAACTTTCAAATAATATTATTGCTTCAATATCCACCCTATTTCTTTCAACAAATTCAATATTTGGGCTATCAACATTTGTAACTGTATACGACAGCTTTATACTAATGACACTATTCATCTCCCTCTATTTCCTAACACTATACATCAAACAAAGGTCTCCCCTACACTTCCTAACTATATCCGTTATCATTGCCGGTATAGGTGTATCAGCAAAAATTTCTTTGTTAGTATATCTTGCTCCAATTGTTGCAATATTAATTTTGTTTAAAAGCCCTAGTGTTAAGACAAAGATATTTGATAGTACAATCTATATAATATTTCTGATTATTCCATACATAGCAACTACACTTGCAATACCTAATATTTCAACTCAAACAAATCAAAGTATTTTAATAATTATATCCACTATTATTCTCTCCATTTTTCTTGGTAGGATTTTGAATATTAAGAAGCAAAATATTTTAAAAATTTTAGAAAACCTTCATAGAAAAAAATACTTAATACCTGGAACAATAATAATTGGAATAATACTCTTAGGATTTTTAATTCCAATAATAATCTCTCAAGCACCTACTGCAGAATTCCTAACAGATTCTAAATTGATTTTTAATCCATATGTATATTTTGAAATCACAAAACAATTCGTTAGAAACATTACAATACCCGTAGCATTACTCTCAATCCTTGGATTATTTACACTACCATTCTTTAAGAGCAGAGATATTAAAATAATGACCACATCTTTTCTAATAGCAGGAATTATTTTCGTAATAGTAGCTTCAAAATCAATATTCTTTCATGATTACTACACAGTATTCTTAATGTCAGCTTCAATTATTCTTGCAGGAGTTGGAATTTCATTCATCTTGCAAAAATATCAAAACTTACCAACCTATTTACTCATTACAGTTCTAATAATACTTTTTGTACTAATTCCAAATACATATCAAACACAAGAAAGAATATCTATGCAACAAGAGGGATTAGAAGAAGCAGTAGAATATCTCAAAAAAAATACAGAAAAAGGCGACTACTATATAGATGAGGCACAAGCAACATATTTCTCACTCTATGCGAATAGATTTAGGCTAGATGATATATCGACATTGGAGGACGAACAATTTAAAAAAGATGTTCAAAACTTAGGTTTTGCAGAAGCTATGGATAAATATGGTATAAAATATTTGATTACTTTTGGAGATGAACCAGAATATGTAAGGTATGCAAACATATTCTCAGATGAAGATCTAAAGAGACCTTCGTACAGAAGATCAGATTTAATACTTTCTAGGGTTCAACCAGATGAGCATAGGTATTTTGAAGACAAGGATTTGAGAGAAGAAATTATTTATGAAGAGAATTTAAGAAAAAGCTTTGAATTTCAAAAAGAATTTGGTAATTTTAGATTCTTTACTTTTAAGTAATAATTATTCAAGAAAAATGAAAGAAATTAAAATAGAAGCTCCAGCTAAAATAAATTTATCTCTAGATATTATCGATGTAGAGGATGATGGTTATCATAAGCTAGAAATGATCATGCAGACAATAAATTTGCACGACATTATAACCATCAAAGAAGCTAGCAACAAAGAAATCAAATTATACAATATCAATTCTGATTTACCTGTTGATAATAGAAATTTAGCTTATCAAGCTGCAGAGTTAATTTTGAATGAGGCTAATCTTCATAAAGGTGTAAATATTACTATTGAAAAAAACATACCAGTTGCAGCAGGGCTTGCAGGTGGAAGTACTGATGCTGCTGGAGTTCTAAAGGGAATAAACGAATTATTTGATCTTAATTTCTCTTATGAAAAATTAAAAAAATTGGGAGCACAACTCGGTATGGATGTCCCTTTTTGTTTAAAAGGAGGAACTGCTCTAGCAACCGGTAAAGGTGATATCATAACTCCTATACCAGACTTGGTCCCCCAAGAACTTGTTTTAATAAATCCATCATCTAAATTGTTAACTTCAGAAGTGTATAAAAAATATGATGAACTGTATGAAAATAATACTAATAGAGTACAAGTACCTACTTCAAAGTTAATAAAAGTAATCAAAAATAATGATGATATTAGAGGAAATGAAGGCTGGGTTAACGTTCTAGAGCTTGCAGCAGAAACAATGGATGAAGATATTAAAACAGTTAAAAAAATGTTGGAAAAATTCAATCCTAAATTAACTATGATGACAGGAAGTGGACCTACTGTTTTTGCAATTTTGCATGATAAAAAACAGGGTTTAGATATTAAAAACAATTGGACCAGGGATAATGATATAGTTATTACTTCATCAACAGTAAAAAGATCTTCGTAAGTTTTTGAATGGAAATTTACAAGAGAGCGATTGTTTGATAACCTAGAGAAACAATATTTTAAACCTTTTTTATGATAAAACTAGTTCGCTTCATAATTGCTTTTGTAATAGGTTTGGTTGTAGGTATATTATTATCTGAATTATTATACGCTTTGGAGGTTCACCCACTGGCTTAAATTCGCTTAAAAAGATTTTTAATAATGAATATTGTTTTTAAAATAAAAACTGCATTAATACTGATTTTGGTTTTTGCATTAACTACTTCTGGAGTATCTGCACAGGCTGTTTCTGGTAGATATGTAGAATCTTTTCCACCAAGTATAAGGGGGCAGATAGGAATAACTGTAGATGTTGAAACAGGAGAAATCATATATGCAAAAAATCCAGACCATAAAGCATACCCCGCAAGCACAACCAAGATATTAACTGCTTTACTTCTAGCAGAAAACACAGAACCTGATGAAAAAATACCATATACACAAAAAGCGTTTGAACAACCTTCATACTCTCTACACAAAGATTATGGACCAAACAGTATAGATTTTGAATTAACAGCACATGAAGCAATGGAAGCTATCATCATATACTCGGCAAATGATGTATCAACAATGGTAGGGGAATATTTAGCAGGTTCA
>PWFU01000021.1 GCA_003554185.1 Candidatus Dojkabacteria bacterium | reverse complement strand
TGTGATTGTTGACTATCATCTTGAGAAGGTTCAGGTGGGCTAAAATCCGGTTGCGGAGCCTGCGCTTGTTGTTGGGATTCCATCTGAGTAGTATCTTGTGATTGTTGACTATCATCTTGAGGAGGTTCAGGTGGACTAAAATCTTGTTGAGGAGCCTGCACTGATTGTTGAGTATCCATCTGAGTAGCATCTTGTAACTGCTGACCATCATCTTGAGGAGCGGCTGCAGGTTGTTTAACATCAGGTTGGGAAGCTTTTGACGTTTGTTGATCTTCAGTTTGAACAGTATCCTGTTGCTGAGTATTATCTTGAGGGACCGCTGCAGGTTGACTAACATCAGGTTCGGAGCCCTGCCCTCCTTGTTGTTGAACAAAATCTTGAGAAGATTGAGAATCTGTTTTTTGTTGTGGCTTTTGAGTCCCTTCTACAGGCTTAGATTCTTCTAACACACCATCACCCTCTTCTGTATTTTGGAATTCATTAGCCTGTGATAAGTCTTCATCCAATTGACCAGGATTAGTATCCAAAGAAGAAAACAACTCTGCATCCGAAGTTTCACTAATTTGCTCATCCTCCTGAGCTAATTTATTAAAATCTAAACTCGAATTGTCAGTATCAGCGCCCCCATCGTTTTTAACTACATCATCATTACTAGCTTGATTCTGTATATTTGTGCTATCCATATTTAAAACAACTTAAAATTTATCACATCAACAATGCTCACCAATCATAGTACATTAAAGAGGAAAATTTTTCCACCCTTTGATTAATAAATTTTTAATACAGGCTTTACAAGAATTGAGGCATAAAAAATTGCGAGACCTGGACTCGAACCAGGATTCTCGGCTTCAAAGGCCGGCGTCCTACCAATTAGACGATCTCGCAAACACAACAGATGAATTATATCAAAACTCAACATCTATTAAAACACATCAGAATAGTATAAAATTATCACATTGTGAAAAAACAATCAAATTTCGAACAACTAATCACCGAACTCAAGGGCATCCTGGAAGATCAAGGGCAAATATCAAAAAATTCTTGGGATCAGCTTGCGAGAAAATATTCGAGGAAAGATAAACAAACACCCTCTAAAAATGCAGTGATAGAGTATATAAAGAAGCATGATATAGAAATAGATGATTATCTTCTGAAAGAAATACAAATGAAACCAACTAGAACTATCTCAGGTGTAGCACCAATAACTATTTTTACCAAACCCTATAAATGTTCTGGGAATTGTATATTCTGCCCTACTAATAAAAGCACCCCTAAGAGCTACCTTCCCGAAGAGCCAGGAATACAAAGAGCATTACATTTTAATTATACACCCTATGAACAAGTTGAAGGACGAATAAAATCAGTTGAAATGATAGGACATAATGCAAACAAAATAGAACTCATAATCTCAGGAGGTACATGGGATGATTATAGTAGAAATTATCAAATATGGTATATGCTTGAAGTTTTTAGAGCATTAAATAAATTATCTTCACAAAAATACTCTTCAAAAAGAAACTACAAAAGTAATAAATACCTTAAGAAATTAAAAGATCTTCAAGAGAAGAACAAAAAGAGTAAACACCGTAGTGTAGGTATATCTATCGAAACAAGACCTGACAAGCTCAACTATGAAAACATAACCTGGTACAGAAGGTTTGGTTTTACAAAAATACAAGTAGGAGTCCAAACTTTAGATAATGAAATCCTTAAATTAAATAATCGTAAACATACTCTGGAACAAACTAAAAAAGGGATAAACCTTTTGAGACTCGCCGGATTTAAAATACATATACATTGGATGTGTAACCTTTATGGCAGTAATCCTAAAATTGATTATCAAGATTTTAAAAAAATATTTTCTGATAAAAATATCAAGCCCGATGAAATTAAAATATACCCCTGCTCTATAATAAAAGGAACAGAGTTGTTTAAACTCTTCCAAGAAGGCAAATATACACCCTATTCAAATCAAGAATTAATTGATTTATTAACCAAATGTAAAGAGCAAATACCAAAGTATTGTAGAGTAAACAGGCTAATCAGAGATATCCCCTCGAATTTAATAGTAGAAGGCAACAAGATAACAAACCTAAGACAACATGTTCAAAAAAACATGTCCCTAAAAGGAAAAAAATGTCAGTGTATTAGATGCAGGGAGATAAAAGACAAAGAACAGAAAGATTTAAGAATAGAAACACATAGATACAAGACTAATATAAGTCAGGAATATTTCATAGAATATGTAACATCAGAAGATAAAATCGCCGCATTCTTAAGGTTAAGTATATATCAAAATAAAGCATCGGAATTTACAAATACTAAGGCAATGATTAGAGAATTACATGTGTATGGACAAGTAATGGAATTTCAAAATAAGTCTAGCTACTCTAGTCAACACAAAGGATTGGGCACAAAACTGTTGATGAAAGCAGAAAAAATTGCTAAAAAGAATAAAGCTAAATCCATGGCTGTGATTGCTGCAGTTGGAACAAGAAGTTACTATATAAAAAGAGGATACAACGAGATAAATGATCTTGGATATCTAATAAAACAATTATGAAACTTTTTAACAAAAAGAAACAAAAGAAAAAGCAAGAAGAAAAAAATAAAAAGGTGGGTGATTGTACAATTCATTTCAAACAAAAACACAACACTCCACAGATTAAAGAGAGAAAAAAGCAAAAAAAAGAATACCCTTCCCCAAGAAATATTGTAAAAATAAAACAGAGTAAAAAGGATAACTTACGTATAAAGAAAGTTAAAAGAGAAAAAATAAAGCAAAGATTAATAAATACAACAACATTAGCATTAGGAATAATTCTCATATTGATTCTAGGATATCTTACGGTTGCCTTTGTTAGTGATCTAAGAGGTGGAACAACTGTCGAAGACATAAGGTATGATCAGATATCCATAGTAGGGTTTGACAATATCCCTGTATATCCACAATCCGAATTCGTTTATGAGGATATGAGGGAGAAAGATAGTGTGCAAAATATGCTTAGTAAAGGGATTTCAGTATATCGACTCCTAGTTAACACGACTAGCCAAGAAGTCTATGATTATTACAAACAAAATTTACCAAAACATGGTTGGGTTAAAAAGTTTCGAGTAATTACAAGTACAGAGGACAAATTATTTGGACAATATTGGGTACAAGACGGTAAGGGTCTGAGAATATATGTTCAAAATAATGACATTTGGTATGAAACTATATCTGCGCAAGAAGCTAAAACCGCTTTAGCTGAGAGAAGAGAAAGGGAAATTCAAAGACAAAGAATCCTTGAAGCAGAAGGAACACAAAGACTTTTACCTCATTATCCTTGGCAATTGGAAATACCAGGGAATTATAGAATAAAATATTCGGAAGAAGAAAAAGGAGAAAGTGTTAAAATTGCTAAAATAGGAGAGGGGAAAAAATATTATATTAGACCATTAGGAAAAGCTGAGGAAAAAACATTTGATGAATATTTAGAAAATTTTTCTGAAAAAGAAGACCTCGAAGTTACAGAAAGATATACAACAACAGAATATCATCATGGAGATGAAATAATGCATTTTAGCCTTAAAGAAGGTGAAGGAATACTTGTTCAAAATAGAATCAATTACAAGACATACATAATGTATACAAACACTCAAGAAGACGACTTTTTTGATTATGTGATTGAAAATATCCGTGAGCCCTAACTCTTCGATCGAAGATGATCATACACTCTTCTAGAAACATTTTTGTTTTTTAGAACTGCATTGATTTCTTCAAAACTCGCTTTCTTTATGTTTGAAAGGGTTTTAAAATACTTAAGTAAAAGTTTTTTTCTCTTTTGACCAATACCTTCTATTTTATCCAAATCAGATTTACGTAAATTCTTCTGTATATTTTTTCTGTAATGTTTTATACCAAAACGATGAGCCTCATCTCTTAACCTAATAAATAATTTTGGTTGCGAGATATCTATCTTCTCTACCCTAGTACCTGTAAAAATCCATAACTCATCCTTGAGTTTTTGATTTTCCTTTTTTAGATATTTACCTTTAGATATGCCCAATAGCGGTATTTTATCAGGTATATATTTCTTAAGCATTTGTAGATGCGCCTTACCTCCGTCTAGAATAACTAAATCAGGAGATACACTCAAACTTGAGTCTTTTACCCTAGAATCTATAAATTTGAATCTACGCTGAAGAACTTCACACATCATTGATATATCATCTTCTTTGTTTTCTTTAATCTTAAAGACTCTGTAGTCTCCTGTGTTAAGTTCAGAATTTACAGATACAGACATAGAACCATAAGCACTTTGTCCTTTAAAACTTGAAACATCAAAACATTCTATTCTTCTTATATCATTGTTTATTCCAAATTTTCTTTTCAATAATTTAAAGAATTTTTGGATTTTTTCTTGCTCTGTGTCTTCTTGCAAGTTTTCCCAGGGAGATATATTTATTCCTTGTGATAAGTATTCTAAATCATCCAATTTGTCTCTTAATATTATAGCTTTTTCGAATTCCTGCTTTTGAGAATATTTTTTCATATTACTCTTAAGACTATTTAGTATACTTCTTTCTTCCCCTCTTAAAAACTTAGTAATACTTTCAATAATTTTCTTGTATTCCTTTGAAGAGATATTTTCAATACATGGAGCAGTACATAAATCCAGGTGATAGTATAAGCAGGGACCTTTACTCATATCTTTACAGGTTCTAAATGGGTGTATTTTTCTTACATAATTGAATATGCTTTTTATGGTTTTTCCTCTTGGATAAGGTCCAAAGAGCTCACCTTGTTCGTAATCCCCTTTTTTAATTGAGCGTATAATGCTTACCCGTGGAAATTTTTCTTGAAGAGATATAAATATCCAGGAATATGATTTATCATCTTTTAATTCTAAGTTAAATTTAGGTTTATATTTTTTTATAAGAGCAGATTCTAATATCAAAGATTCAATTTCATTATTAGTTTCAATAACCTCCACATCATTTATAAGTGAGATCATAGGGATTATGTGTGGTCTATCAAAATGTGTGTTTTGAAAATATGATTTGCCTCTAGCCTTTAGGTTTAAGGCCTTGCCGATATATAGTATATCCCCCTCTTTGTTGTAAAATTTATACACTCCTGTATTTTTTGGAATACTATCAAGTTGGCTTTTATCCATTTAACTAAACTTTTCGATATATTTCAAAATTTCTTGATTTTTATCAACTTTGTGGTTTAAATTCATAATTTTATTTTCATTGTTTTTATTAATAATTATTCTAACACTATATTGTCCACTATTTTGAGTTATAATGCGTTTTAATTCTTCTAAATCCTCCTGTGTATGCTCATCTCCTACTTTAAAGCTTATACCCTCAAAATTGTCTGCATGTTTGTTTAAATCTATTTCTTTTATCCTTTCTAATATTACCGAAAAATTATCATCTCTAGTATTTAATCTCCCTATGATTCCCATAGGGATACCTTCTTTAAAGAGATGTTTAAAGTCTTTATACTTGTTTGGGAAAACTACAACCTCCATACTTCCAGTTTTATCTTCTACCGATAAAACTGCCATTTGATCTCCTTTCTTAGTGGTGAGTTTTCTAATATTTGAGATTAAAGCTACCATAGCAACTTTGTATCCATCCTCCTTCTCCCTTAAATCTTTGACACGAACAATATCGTTTTCTTGTATAAATCTTTCTAAAGGATCTAGAGGATGACTTGAGAAATATACACCTACTAGTTCTTTTTCCCAGCTTAATTTTTCAAATATTGGAGTTTCTTGTACTTTTGGGAGTGTACTTGGAGTTTTTATATGAGTTTCAATAGTGTTGTCTTTTGCAAATAGGTCGTACTGTCCTAGTTTTGCCTGTTCCCTTTTATCTTTGTATTTGTTAAATAATGACTCCAAAACACTTAATAATGCTCCCCTTTCACCGAATTTATCAAACGCACCAACCTTTATTAGATATTCAACAGTTTTAATATTAAGATTTCTTTCTACCATCCTATACAAAAAGTCATCGAAATTTAAGAATTCTCCCCTTTCCTCCCTTTCTTCTACAATCGAATGTACTACTTCTTCACCAACGTTCTTAATTGCTGCAAGACCAAATCTTATTTTATTATCACCTTCAATCGTAAATTTTTCATAACTTTTGTTAATATCAGGAGCAGAAACTTTAATTCCCATTCTCCCACACTCTTCTAAATCTATAATAATTCTATCAAAGTTATCCAGATCTCCTTCAAGTAATGATGCCATGAATTCTGTCGGATAATTTGCTTTAAGATATGCTGTCCAATAAGCAACCAATGCGTATGAAGCACTATGTGCTTTATTAAAACCATAATTTGCAAACTGAACTAACTTGTCCCAAATAGCTTCTACAGATTTTTTATCAAAACCTTGCTCTTGAGCACCAGAAATAAATTTAGGTTTTTCAGCATTCATAACATCCATTTTCTTCTTACCCATCGCTCTCCTCAAAATGTCTGCACTTCCCATTGAGTAACCAGCAATATCTACTGCAATACGTATAACTTGTTCTTGATAAGTAATAACTCCATTTGTGACTTCAATAATATTTTTTAGCTCAGGAAAAAGGTATTCTGGTTCTTTTTTACCCTCTTGCACATCAACATATTCGGGTATGAACTGCATAGGACCAGGACGATATGCTGCAATAACGTAACTTATTTCTTCCAAAGATTTTGGCTTAATCATTTTAATAGTCTTCTTCATTCCATCGCTTTCCAGCTGAAATAATCCAGTTGTATTACCAGATCTAATTAGTTCAAAAGCTTTTTTGTCATAAATATCAATATTTAATAAATCTATTTCTTCTCCACGATTTTCTTTAATTTTTTCTACAGTTGTACCAATAACATTTAGATTACGAAGACCTAAAAAATCAAATTTCATCAACCCTGTAAATTCTAAATCATTCATCTCATATTGGCTCATACCTATTCCTCCTCCATGGGCATCTCTTTGTATAGGGACATAATTTACAACAGGTTCAGGAGTAATAACTGCACCACATGCATGTG
>PWFU01000036.1 GCA_003554185.1 Candidatus Dojkabacteria bacterium | reverse complement strand
CTGGATTTGTAAAAGTGTTGGAGAAGTATGTTCAGCGAGTGTAGATGAACCTTGTGTATTGGTAATTCCAGGTAGAGCAGAACCTGATATTTGCCCATTTCTGAACGAGAGAAAAGTGAATTGGCAACCGGAAGAAGGTTGGGACGAGTTAAACAAAAGAAGAAATGTTAGATGATAAAGGTGTTAAAATGATTGAAGATATTGAAGCGGCGACAGATGGGTTGAAGTGTGCTATAAGAGAGTATATAGGCGAAGGATACCTTGAACCCAAAGCTTTCTTTTATCACAGAAAACCAGACGGAATGAAAGCAGATGTATTTCCGGTTTACGATGACCCGATGCAACCATCTGTATTTCGGTTTCATGCGATGATGACACAACCCGATATTTTTCTTTTGGTTACGGAAGCTTGGTCTAAAGAACTTACCGAAGGAGAGTTAGCAGAAGAAGATTTATCCGAACCTGTAAAAGAGAAAGACGGTGCGAAGGAGATAATCGTTGCAATTTTTGAAACTATCGAAGAAAGACAGACGGTTACTATCGAACCGGAATATATCCCTGATACTATAGAAGAAGTAGATGATATGGTGATAGTTTGGGATACACCCGAAGGAAGTTGTGGTCGGTTCTGTAATATATTGTATCATAGAGGTAGATAAGATGTGTCTTAAGAAAGGATGTAGTGGAATTTACTATTTAAGCACAGAGGTAATGGATGATGGTATGCTTTTATACGAGTGTCAAAAATGTGGCAATAAAACTGCTGCTGATATAGTAGGGGAAGCAAGAGCAGAAGCAGTAGCTGAAAAGAAGATGGATGAAGAACGAGAAAGAAGAGCAGAAGGTTGGTAATATGGATTGGAAAGAAGAATATGAAAGAGTTTATGAAGAGAATCAAAAGTTGGATGGCGCATTGATTACGATAACAGCTAAAGTGATGTCAACTGATGATATTCATTTTATGTTAAGAGTCAAAGAAACATTCGAAAATACAGGATTAACACATAGAGTAGAATATAGAGAAATTCAAAAAGAGATTAAAGAAGCTATAGAAAGACAAGAAAAGGTATTAGAAAGAGCAAGGAGTGAAGTTAGATGAAGTTGAAATATAAAATAAAAAAGAGATATATGTTTAAGTTTTTGAAGACAACCGAACCAATATATGGCAATGGTGCTATATATTTTGATTATGCAGGGGTTGGTATAGTTCAAGTTAATGCATCCCATGTAGCGATGGTAAACACCTTTTTAGACCGACAAGTCTTTGAAAGGTATGAAGTGTTATCAGAACCATTTTACCTTGATTACGAGTCGCTACTTGAAGCCCTACAACCATTTAGGTTTGATGATGAGTTAGAGATAGTGTTCGATTTCAGTCAAGATAGCATAGATGTTAAAATTTCTGTAGAACACGGTAACAAGAAAACATATTTTTGGCAATCAGATGAATTGTTAGATGGAGAAGTAACATCACTACCAGAATTAAGTGGGCTTGATAATTCTTTTGAACTTGAGAATGAGGATATTAGGTTGTTAACTAAATACAATAGTGAATGTTTGAGATTTCAAACATTAAGTGAACACGGACTTAAAGTTAGCACAGATAAAGATGACAGACAACCCACAGATTATCAGGTGTATATGGAGATTTTGATTGAATCTGAATCAGTTAAAGAGTTAAAACAAAACGCAAGAAGTCTGTATGCGAGTGATTATCTTAGGAATATCAGTAAGACTTTCAATAAAACACAAACATTTAGTATAGTTTACGGAGATGACTATCCAACACAAGTTAATTTTGAACGGGAGAACGGTGCGATAAGTGGTTTTTATTATATAGCACCAAGAATTGAAAGCCGTTAAACCAAAGATTTATAAGATATAGATGTATGGTAGTTATGCAGATAACACGAAAGTAGGATACAACAAAACTATTTTGCAGTTTATCCGACTCCTATAGATTCGTTGTATCTTACCGTGATTATATCTGCATACCTATCATACTTTTATGTTGCCTGTAACGACCACAACCATACTATCGAAAGGTTTAAATACTTACAGGACTATATGGTATTAGGAAGAAAGTAAGCCAAAGGAGTTGGATATAAATGAGTCAAAACAAAAAAGAACAGACGGAAGTATGTGTAGAGTGTGGAACTATTTGGTATAAATAAAGGAGTTGGATACAATGAAAAACAAACTGTTAGAGAATTTAAAGATTTCAAGCCCTACAGAGTTAGAGGATAGGTTACATCATTACGATTATAAATATTATATTGAATCTGACCCTGAAGTTACGGATAGTGTTTACGATGAATTGATAAAAATATATGAAGAGTGGACAGGAGAAGAGTGGGATACGATAGGTTCAACACCAACAGAGAAATCTGTAAAACACGAAGATAAGATGTTATCTTTAAGTAAGGTTTGGAACGATGAAAAGTTAGAAGAGTGGGCTGAAGGATATGAAAAATTTATAATTCAACCCAAATACGATGGAACAAGTTTGGTTGCATATTATAAAGACGGTAAATTGATAAGAGCAGCTACAAGAGGAGATGGAGATTCAGGTATGGATATAACGATGAACGCAAAGAAATTCATTCCAACCAAATTAGAAGAAGAGTTTACAGGTTGGGTTAGAGGGGAAGCAGTCATGAAATTGAGAACATTTAAAGATAACTATTCTCATAAATCTAATCCAAGAAATTTTGTATCTGGTTTAATGAACAGGAAAACACCTTGTGAAGCACACGAGGATATAGATTTCATAGCATTCGAAATGAAAGATAAAAACAAAAAATATGGTGGTTATGGATGGAAATTATTTGGGTTAGAAGAACTTGGGTTTCAGGTGTCGGATTGGTATGTTTATCAATCATACGAAGATTGCACTTTATCAGAGGTTGTAACTTGGTTAGAAGAAAGAAGAGCTGACAATATTTTGAGATATCCTTGTGATGGTGCTGTTATCACGATAGATGATATAAAGATACAAGAAGAGTTAGGTGTAGGTAGAACCACCCCAAACTACAAAGTAGCTAAGAAGTTTAAAGAACCAACAGCAGAAACAGTTGTAAAAAATATACAAGTTAACACTTGTGGTGGAACAGGAATTTTAGCCCCTATAGCAGATGTCGACCCCATACAATTAGACGGAACAAGGGTAGGTAAGATATCGGTCCATAATCAAAATATTATAAAGAGTATGAATGTGAATGTAGGTGATGTTGTCGAAGTAGAAAAGAAAGGAGGTATTATACCACAGATAAATAGAGTAGTTGAGAAAAGAAGCGAAGGTTATTTTAAATTTCCTGATGTATGTCCTGAATGTAAAGAACCGGTAAAGGAAGATAAATCCAGAATAAAATGTGTCAATCAAAATTGCCCAACAAGATTACCGAGTGCTATAAATAGATTTACAAATGTATTTGATATAAAAGGATTTGGAAATAACATCTGCAAAAAATTGGCAAGTTCATCTTATATTAATTCCATAGAAGATATGTTTCATCTGGCTGTATCAGATTTAGAAAGATTAGATGGTGTTGGAGAAGGTATGGCAAATAAACTTATTAATAGATTTCCAGATAGAGATTATATCACATTGAGTGAATATTTGAGATTGCACGGTATTGATGGTCTTGGTAAAATATTTACAGATAAGATTGAGAAACATTATAAAACCCTTGAAGATTTTAAAAATAATATGGATGAGTTGGAACAGATAGACAGGATAGGAACAACATTAGCAAATAAAATCAGAGACCATTTTGAAGATACTGACATTGATATAGAGTCAAAAATTGATGTAATAGTGGATAAAGAAGAGAACGAGGAAGTATTTAGGTTTTGTATTACAGGTAGGTTGAGTAAGAGTAGAAAAGAATACAAGAGTTTGATTGAGGATAAAGGTCACGAGTATGGTGGTCTATCTGGTAATACAGATTATTTAGTTGTTGGCGATAAATCCGGCTCCAAAGTCAAGAAAGCAAAAGACAAAGGAGTCAACATCATAAACGAAGAAAAATTTATAGAAATATTGGAGGCATAAAATATGGAAAAGAAATTATACTATTGTGTAGGAGATGGTGGAAAGCATATATGGTGGAGAGTTCACGATATAGCCGAAGAAGAAGGAAAAATAGGTAATCTTTATGCAAGAGGTAAAGTGAGTGTTGAAGATTATGTAGATAAAAGAGAAGCTTGGAAGGGTGCAGAAATAAAAGCTGAACGAGAGAAAAAGAGGATTGAGAGTATGTTTAAAGATGGTATAGAAGTGGATACTTTAAGTTGGGGATTTAAAAATAGAAAAAGAACTATCGAAGATGATGTTAAATTATCAATGGAGTGGTTAAAATGACGGATGTTGAAATCACAGGTGATAACCCGTTCTGTTTCGGTCAGTATAAACTGAACCATTTGGAACGAGATACCATCGCCTGTAGAAATTGTGGAGTAGCAAGAAGATGCAGGAGAATTTATGAGAAAGAACGCAACAAGTTTCTGAATGCAGAGGACGAGATAGACGAGATAGTTAGACTTAAAACGAAAGTCAGGTTACTTAAGAAAACGATGATGGATATGAAAAGTCGGTTCGAAGAGTTAGAAAAGTCAGTTAAAAATATGGAGTGATAATAATGAAAGAAGCAAAAAGGTATTGTAACTATTGTGGGAAGAGAACAAAACACGAAGTGGAAAGTAACGATGAGGGGAACGAAGATGGAACCTGTAAAGAGTGTGGTTCGAGCCACCCTACAAAAATACAGGGTTTCAATGCAAATTTGATGTAAGGTGATATGATGGATAGAAAAGGGTTGCACCAATACGAAGCGATAAGAAGAAGTGGTAAGGTCAATATGCTTGACCAATCAGGAGTTAGGTTGATTGCTATGGAACACGGTTTTAATGAGATGTTAGAGTATATGGGAGAACAGGGATATTCAGAGATACTCAAAAATTATGATAGGGATGAAATTATCGAAGAAGAGATACCGGAGGTTCGTTGATGAAAATCAAAAACCATCCGAGAATGGAACGAAGGTTGTTAGCGAAGATAAAATTTCAAGGCAAAATTCAGGTAAACCAATTGATTGATTGGTTGAAAGATAAGTATGATTATACTTACAATCCCAACACACAAAATTTCGAAGTTTGGATAGCCGATAAGGATGTCCTTGAAAAGACTTGGATTGATGGGATGTTAGGTATAAAGTATATCGAAGAAAGGGAAGAGTATGTTCCGTTCTTTGATAGAGAAGAAATTAAAAAGGCAAGAAGGAGTTAGATAAAAATGAGAAAACCAAGAAGTATAGATTTGGAGTTAGTTAAGAAGAATATAAACGAGTTCGATGTGTCCGAAGATATTAGGATACGAAAAGATGGAACCGACTACGACCACAATTTCGTGGCAACGGTAGATAAAACAGACGAGAAAGCTATCGGTGTATTCAAGAAAGGATATGAGATGGTTGACCACAAAGATGTAATACAGGCAGTTATCGACAAAGCTGGTAGAAGGATACAAGGAAATGTATGGGGTAGGTCACTCCCTGAACGGTTATATCTATATATTTACCCTGAAGATTGGGAAAGGAGTGTAGGCGACAGAAATGTAGGCGATGTAGTCAAATTCGGTATTAGAGTAACCAACAGTTTAGACGGTAATACGAGTTTAGGTGCACACATCGTTGGTTTCAGGTTGGTCTGTTCTAACGGTATGATGGTGCAGGATTTAGTCAAAGGCAGTTATCATAAACATACCACCGAAGGAAGTATCGAACTATTTGAGAACGAGTTAGAGAACCTACTTGAGTTCGGTATAGACGAAGTGGTTGAAAGATACGAGAAATCTAAAGAGTATGTATCTGAACCTAAAGTTGTCCTTGAACGGTTAAAGGTTCCCGATAAACTAAAATCTGTAATAATCGAAGAGATGGAAGATAAAGAGAGTTTGTTCGATATATATAACACAATGACCAATAAACTATCACACGGTTTCATCGAGGATAAAGACGGTAATCTCAAAGATTCAGAGCAATATAGCGAGAGTTATCTTGAAAGGTTACACAGACAAGCGACACGGATACTACTTATGGCTGATGAAGAGAAAAATGTTAAAGTAAAGGCAGAAGTATAAGGGTGTGAATTAAGATGAATATAGAAATAAAACGAAAATACTTATACGATTTCTTTAAACCTGTATCGGTTGTTACAGAAGAATGTTTATTGAAATTGGATAAAGAGTCTATGAAGGTAAGTGAAGTCGATGCATCTCATGTGATTATGATTGAAAGTGAATTATCAAAAAACACCTTTGAAACTTTTGAAGTTAAGGATGAATATGAGATAGGTTTAAATCTGAACAAATTTCTTAAATTTCTAAAACACGGTAGCAAAAACGAAGTAGTTAATATAGAGTTAATCGAAGAAGAGAACAAATTATATGTAGAGTTAACAGATGAACTTATGGAACTTGATTTGCCACTTATAGATACAGCAGGTATGACAGAACCAAATGTTCCAGACCTTGATTTACCTTATGAATTTGAAATAGAGAAGTCAGGTTTTAGAAAGATAGTTAGAGCTTGTAAATCCATAACTGACCATTTAGAAGTTAGTATAGAACAAGATGTTGAAGGTAAATCAATTAGAATAAGTGCAAGTGAAGATATTGATAGGGTAAGCAAAAGATTTGATACAGAATACACATTTAAAGGTAGTGGAGACGATACAGGTTCAAGAAGTATGTTTGCAGTAGAGTATTTCGATTCGATGTCAAAGAAGATGCCCGATACTAAGATAACTATGGAATTAGGAGAACATTATCCCATCAAAATGCATTGGGATTTTAGTGATGGCGAAGGCAAATCCACATATCTGGTAGCACCACGAATAGAATCAGAATAAAAGCCAGAGCCAGAAAAAGCCAGAATTACCCAAAATAACACCAAATTTAACATTTGTAAAATAAAGTGCCTATATAGAGGTCAAACTTTACATTTGTAAAGGTTACTATCGAAAGGTATAAATAGTATGTTGCCTATATACTATTAAGAAGAAAAAGAAAAAGGAGCCGGATAAAAATGAGAAGAAAAGAAAAAGTATG
>PWFU01000037.1 GCA_003554185.1 Candidatus Dojkabacteria bacterium | reverse complement strand
TTTTGAAGGTAGTGCAGCTAAGGTATCTATAGGATAATCAAAACAATGGATAATATCTATTTTTCCCTTTTTACTAAGCCAAAGAAGTATTAATGATGTTTGTATTAGATAGACAATCATATAAAAATAAACTTTTGGAGAAGTGATTATACTTTCTCGGAAAGGAAATAAATCATACGTTTCTACATTTTTTATTTTAAGAGTATTTTGACAACTTCCCCGAATCACATAAACCTTATTTACGTGTTTAGTTAATTCCAATAGTCTTTCATTAAATGATTCAGACATCCCATTTAACTTGACAATACAAAGATTGATTTGTTTCACCACCTGGATTTTATTTTAATTAATTTTTGTACAATCATATAGAATATTATCTAATTGTTTAGCTCTGATTTCGTAAGAGTGGTCTTTTAATATCTTTTCTCTAGCATTTTTTGCAATTTCACTCCTCCAATTTTCATTTGATAATAAATCTCGATATATTTGCACAATATCTTCTTCTTCATCGACCTGAATATAGTCTTTACCAGGTTCAAAGAACTCATCTAGACCGTTATAAGGTTGTGAAACCATAACTGCTCCCATAGCTGGGAGTTCAAAGATCCTCCCAGTAGAAGTTTTATAAACACTTGCATGGCTTTTTCTAGTGATATTCAAATTAATTTTGGATCGCCCTACAAAATATTTGTATTTGGGATATGGGACATTTCCAACAAATTCAGCCTGTCCTAAATCTATACCGAAATGACCACCACCAACAACGAAGTTTATACCGTTCATTTTTTTTGATGGCTCAGTAATCATCTTTTTCATCCATTTTTCTCTGTATTGACTTCCATACCCAAAGTAAGCTACGTCATTTTCTTTCTCTACATCGACCGGATAAACTAAATCTGGATCGACAGCGTAATGAAAAGGATGAATATTTTTTGCTCCCATTTCTTTCAAATCTGGAATAACACCTTCAGAATTTACTAAAAATGCGTCATATAATGATAAATCTGCATTTTTAAAGTGATTAAATCTGAATCCCCTTTCTAAAGCATATTTTGGTAAAATTGTAGGTAAATCCCCTTCATAATACACAACGGGAATATCCATCAAATCTTTAATAAATTCGGTAACTTCTTCAAATTGATTGAGGGGATTCGTGGTCAAACATGCGTCAAATCCATCTTCTTCTTTATTTATTTCTTTAATTTTTTTCTTCCATTTTGGTACAGTATATAAGCTAGTCAATTTTTGGACTAATTTTTCGGGGAAGACACCTTCCTTCTTAACATCCTTTCCCTGTTTTTCTTTTTTAACTCTTTTTTCCATTTTTCTATCTGTTAATTTTTTCATCAAAAGACTTTCTTTCAAACAGGGATTTTCATAGGTCTCCCACCAAGGACTTTCAACAGCCCTTCCCAAATACGGAACTACAACTAGTTCATTTTCGTTTTCATATAATGCTTTATACAACTGCCACCAAAATGGAGTACATCCCAAACCCTGTTTTAGGTCTATGATCGATGGTAGAATTAATATTTTCATTCTTACTGCCTCTTTACCATATACCATTCAATTGTTTTTTCCAAGCCCTCCTCAAATTTAGTTTGTGCCTCAAAACCAAATTCTTTCTTAGCTTTTGATACATCTAATTTTCTTCTTGGCTGACCATCAGGTTTAGAAGTATCCCACTCTATATCCCCGTCAAAATTCATCAGATCTACTAACAATTCAACCAATTCTTTGATTGATATCTCCATCCCTGACCCCAAATTCACAGGTTCGCTCTTATTGTACTTCTCAGTAGCTAATAAGATACCTTCAGCACAATCCTCAACATAAAAAAATTCTCTTGTTGGTTTACCTGTTCCCCAAACCACGATATTATCCTCCCCCTTTTCCTTAGCATCATATATCTTTTTGATCAAGGCAGGTATCACATGAGATCTCTTTGGATCGAATACATCTCTAGGACCATATAGGTTCACAGGCAGTAAAAAAATAGAGTTGAATCCGTATTGTTTTCTGTAGGACATAGACTGTACCAATTGCATTTTTTTAGCTAAACCATAAGGAGCATTTGTTTCCTCGGGATAGCCATTCCAAAGATCCTCTTCCTTAAAGGGAACTGGTGTGAATTTTGGATATGCGCATATAGTCCCCAAAGCGGTATATTTTTCAACCCCTGCCTTACGAGCTTCTTCCATCATGTGAGTACTCATCAATATGTTGTCATAATATAGGTCAGCAGGATGTTCTTGATTATAACCTATTCCACCAACATTCGCTGCTAAGTGGATTACGATGTCTTTTCCTTCACAAATTTCTGCACAATTCTCTTTCCATCTTAAATCATATTCACTCGAACGAGGTATAATTATTTGCTCTTCTTTGGCACCTCTTTCCAATAACTTGTCATAGACATGAGAACCTAGAAAACCTGCTCCGCCTGTCAATACTATTTCTTTATTTTCCCAATCCATTATTTCACCTCTATTTTTTTAATTTAAAAGCGATTGAATCATTCTAATAGCTTCCTTAGAACCATCATCTTTGAACCTTTTAGGAACGTTTTGATAAAAATCATATTTTCCATCAAAAATTTTCCGAACTTTTTCAACATACTTACCATTTATCAAATCATTCCTACTAACTTCCTCTCCAATTCCTAATTCAATTAATTTTTCCATTCCCTTTTCATCTTCTAAGATGTTTCTCTTTGCCAAAATCATTGGAGTTCTACTTCTAATACCTTCAGAAACTACTCCGTATCCAAATTTAGATATTATGAGATCACAGGCTCCAATATAATCCTGACTTTCAGTTTCATCTTCAGGTATAATATAGTCAGGATTGTCTATCAGATTATATCCTGAGGAAACCAATACACTATAATCTTCTCTTAATTCATCTGGGAATTGAATTTCACTTTTTCTGTTGTTAAAATAAGATTTCCCAACACCAAAGTAAATTATAATTTCATTTTCACTAGCTCCCATTTCTTCTCTTACAGTTTGGTAATTCTTGTTATTCTCCCTAGAAATCAATCCAATCTTTTGCCTTCTGTTAAAAGGATCTAAATCAGTCTCAAGAGGCAAAATCAAACCAATATTAGCTTTTTGATAAGCTTTCTTCAATTTTTTTAGTTTCTCTATTTCTTTAAATATATCTTCATAAATTTCATACCAAGTAAAATTGGATATACCAATAGAGGGGATTCCTAATTCATCACTAACAATAAAGGGTTGAGGTGCGATATCTGAAATCACTAAATCAATTTTCCTAGATTTGCAAAATTCTTTTTCCTTAAATATATAAGATTCCCAAGTAGATTGCCAGTTTTTATACCTGTTTTCTATTTTTTTAGGGTTTATTTCAATATTTTCATCGGATACATATCCAAAATCATTTTTTACTCTTTGAAATTT
The DNA here is from genome assembly GCA_003554185.1 of Candidatus Dojkabacteria bacterium. Lineage (GTDB taxonomy): Bacteria > Patescibacteriota > Dojkabacteria > SC72 > T1SED10-24 > T1SED10-24. Next base: position 3,783 of record PWFU01000037.1, on the reverse strand, counting down.
AATTTCGGAATTATTAATTAGAGAATTTCTCAAAAACTTCAAAGGATATGAAGATTTAACATAAATTTCTATGTTTTTTAACTTCTCTATTAACTTCCTAATCAACGCAACACTCCTAGAAGCGTGACCATATCCATGATCAGAGATATAATAGGCAATTCGCTTCATCTTACCTTCTCAACTCAGCCAAGGTAGTCTAAGCCGACTTGCCCTTTATTTTCAAGCAACTTCATATCTGCATCCACCATTATATTTACTAATTTTTCAAAATCGGTTTCATGTTCCCATGCAATTTCTTTTTTAGCTTTACTTGGATCACCCAATAAATAGTCAACTTCGGCTGGCCTGAAATAGCGTTCGTCAACTTCCACTAAAACATCTCCTGTGTCTGCATCGATTCCCTTTTCATTTACTCCTTTACCTTCCCATTCTATTTCATACCCTGCTCTTTTAAAAGCTATTTCTACAAATTCCCTCACACTATGAGCCTCACCTGTAGCTGCAACAAGATCTACGGGTTTTCCATTTTGCAACATTTTCCACATGGCTTCGACATACTCAGGGGCATAACCCCAATCCCTTTTAGCATTCAAATTACCAAGATAGATCTTATCTTGAATACTAGCATCTATACGAGCAACCGCTCTAGTGATTTTTCTTGTAACGAACCTTTTTGCTCTTCTTGGTGATTCGTGATTGAACAAAATACCATTACAAGCAAATATATCATAAGATTCTCTATAATTAACTGTAATCCAGTAGGCATACATTTTTGATACAGCATAAGGGCTCCTTGGATGAAATGGTGTTTCTTCGTTTTGAGGGAATTCTTCTGCTTTACCAAATAGTTCACTAGTAGAAGCTTGATAAAATTTAGTATCTAGTTCTTTTTTCTTAATTGCGTCAAGCAATCTAAGTGTTCCTAAAGCGTTCACATCGCTTGTATATTCTGGCTGTTTAAATGACACGCTAACATGACTTTGTGCAGCTAGATTGTAAATCTCATCTGGTTCAATCTCCTCAATTAACCTGCTTATATTGCTTGCATCAGTAAGTTCACCATAATGAAGGTAAAGATGTTGATTTTTCACGTGTGGATCCTGATAGATATCATCAATCCTTTGGGTATTAAAAGTCGAAGCTCTTCTAATTGTACCATGTACTTCATATCCTTTGTCTAAAAGAAATTCAGCCAGATACGACCCATCTTGCCCAGTTATTCCTGTTATGAATGCTTTCTTCATCTTTTTCCTCCAATTTCATTTATACAATATCATACAAATTTATTTTCCATCTATTATTCTCAAAATGAGTTTCAAAGTTCTTTTTACTATCTCCGACAACTTTCCACATTAAAGTCTGATAACGTATGTTGGTCCAGTTTTTATTATCTAAATTCGAGATTATAAGTACAGAATCAAGGTCCTTTTTCTCACAAATATTCTCAATGAGATTAAGTAAAAAATTTTTAACATTCTTGTCTTTATAAAGTAGTTCAAGAACCCAAATCTCTTTTAAATCACTCCCATCCCTTAACCCCAATACAGTAAACCCCACTATCTTACTATTTTTTCTAACCAATAATATATCAGTGATTTTGGGATATCCCAATAAATGTTCAAGATCTTTTTTCTCTCTCCTAAAGGACACATCATAATTAGTAATAGAATTATCATAAAGAGATAATATCTTGTCTTTTTCATCACTACTTAAATTATCTTTCAAATCTACTGAGAAGTCTCTAAATTTTTTATCTGTAAATTCCATCTTTTTAGGAGATTTAGGTCCTATCCTAATTTCCCCTTTCAATAACAAATTAATTGATTCCTTAAGCAGGTCCCCGATATCAATATTTGCATCTATTTGCTCAATCAACCTTTTTACCGCAAAATTCGAAAAATTAAAAAAAAGGTTAAATATTCCTTCCTTGTTTTCCAGTCCTACAAGTTCCCCGAGATTTAATTTTCCGTCACTAAAAACCAAATCAATTTTTTTCCCGATAGTCCTACAAAGTTTTTTAAGAACCGGTTTATCTTCAAGAGCTAATCCACCATATTCTTTCATAACTTTGGCTGGGGAAAGAATCAACATATGTAAGGGCAAAACTTTATGTCCCCATCCTCTTTTTTTATTTACTTTAAAAGGTACATTGGTTCTTCTTATGAAAGAAAAAATAGCTTCCACATCTTGGTTTTTAGAATAATCTACCCTAGCTTTATGGATGTTAGAATATAACCCCTCTCCTTGATGGGAAGGACTTACCGCAGCGTCTCCTATCACATAAACTTGAACTTTTTTTTGAAAATTCTTAACAACTAACTCTTTAGAAAATACCCTACCAAAAGATGCTAAATCTCCTTCCTCACTTTCGATATAAAACACTTCGTCTTCTTTAAAATCAGGGTAATCCTTGTACTTCCACTCAAATAATTTTTGGTCACCCCAACCATCATAGGCGGAGTCCAATAACCTTAAAACCCTTTCTGGATCGGGTAAACCTTGTTTAACAGAAGTCATAACTACACCTATTATACCAAATCTTTCAACGGTTTAAATTCTACGTTATTTAGCGTCTCTATGATCTTTTCGATTCTATTGTAATTTTTTTCTCCAGAGCCTCGAAAAACATGGAAGGGAATCTCCTTATGCTTGGGGTTGTTCTCACTGAACTCCCACGGATGTACGTACAGGTTGGCATACCCGTGCTTCTTCAGGGATGCTTTGATGACGTGCTTGGTCCACCAGTATCCGGCGTTCCTGAGGTACCATCCCCCGCTACCCGGGAGTCTCAAGATGGGGGAAACGCATAAGGGGAATTCGGTCAGTTTCTTCCCATTTTTCAATTTTATTTCGTAAGGGATCAACGGGGCGGTGGGGTTGCCGTACCATCCCGGGATATTACGGCAGGGGACGATGGATGAGTCGTACTGAAAACCGACTTCTTTGATTACCATCAACTTCTCATCACTGATGTTGTAATTAGGGTATCTGAAACCGATCACGTCTTTTTTTATTTCTTTTTTGAACTTCTGGAGGTCCTTTCTAAAATTGTTTAAATCTTCGTACTTTTTGTTGTGGTAATACGCATGACAGCCGATCTCGTGCTCGTCTTTCTCCAGTATGTTCATGAGTTCTGGATACTTCTCTGCAGTCTCCCCGAGAACGAAAAAGGTTGCGTTTACATCGTGTTTATCGAATAAATCCAAGAGATTTTTTACCGACTCCACTACATCAGTCCGAGGATATTTTCCACCGTAGTACTTGCTGATCACTTCCTCAACATCGAAAAAGTCAGTGTGAAACCATTCTTCAACATCTACTGTAATTGCGAGGTGATTACTTTGACCTTTGGAATTCATATGTTCTTTGACCTCTCTTAAATCAATCTTAACTTAAAACTCCTTAAATCCTCTCTTAAATCACTCTTACGTTTTTTTTCTTCCCACGATCAACACGATTACCAAACTCAATCAACATCATTATGAAACTCGTCCGTTTTCCTAACTACCCACCAACCGCTGTTCGCATTATGATCTACGTCAGTTAACAACCCTATCCAGAAAGACAAAATCACATCACAAGTCATTCAATTTTCATGTACGAACTACGTCAGTTTTTCCCACTTTCATCACGAACAGCGTCAGGTAGTTCGTGTACGAACGACGTCTGCTAACTACCGCTGTTCGTGTACGAACGCCGTCACCTATCGTCTTCGGATGAAGGCGTAGAAACTAGGAAACAAAGTTTCCAATTATAGACAAAAGAATTTTGTCAAAAAGAAGG
>PWFU01000041.1 GCA_003554185.1 Candidatus Dojkabacteria bacterium | reverse complement strand
ACCTGCCCCAGGGGGTCTACGGTGCGGGCCAGGCGATTCAGGCTGTTGTAGGTATGGGCGGTAACGCTGCCTTTGGCATCTACGGCCCGGGTTACGTTGCCGAAGTGGTCGTATTCGTATCTCTCTTCGGTGCCGTCGGCCATTATTACTTTGCTTATCCGGCCCCAGTGGTCTAACTCAAAGCGGGTGTCTTTGCCTTCACCGTCTTTTATACCGGTGATGTGGCCCAGGGCGTTGTAGTCCAGTTGCTGTTTTATTCCTGCCGGAGTGGTTACTTCTTTTACCCGGCCGGCTATATCGTAGGTGTATTCTACCCCCCTTCTTTCTTCGTCGGTGTCTGCCGACATATAACCGGCGGCGTCCATGCGCTTTATTAGCTCCCCGTAGCGGTTGTAGACGTGGCGTAGCTGCAGGTTGCCTTCCGGGTCTACTGCTTCTAAAAGGCGGTTTAAGTGGTCATAGCTAAATTGCGAGGCCGGGCCGTCGTCTTTTGCCGGATCATAGTGTTCCGGTGCCACCACGCGGGTTAAGTTGCCGGAAGGATCATAGAAGTACCTGGCGGTTCCGCCTTCCCGGTCGGTTACCCGGATGCGCCGGTTTAAGGCGTCGTATTCTAAATGCACGCTGTTGCCGTTGCAGTCGGTGGCTTTGGTGAGGTTGCCCGCGGCGTCGTACTTAAAGGTGGTGGTGCGCATAAATACCGCGCCGGGCAGGGCTTTTACCTTGTGAGGCAGCTCCAGGTCTTTTGCCTCTACCGGCTCTTCTATTTTCACCAGGCGCCCGGCTGGATCATAGCTGTACCGGGTTTGGTACCCTTCCGGGCTTACGCTGCGGATCAGGTTGCCGTTTTTATCGTATTCCAGTTTTGTCTCCGCGGTTACTTTACCTTTTTTCTTGTGGGTTAAGTCTTCCCCGTCTATTACCCGGCTGATACCGGTTACCTGGCCGCGGTGGTTGTAGGTGTAGCGGGTGGTATGATATTTTTGTGAGTTTATCTTTACTTTCTCACGGGTTACCCTGCCTTCGAAGTTGTAGGTGTACTGGATTGAGGCACCGGTGGAGTCGGTTATTTCAGTTACACGGTGGTTGCCGTCGTAGCGGTAGTTTATGGTGTGCCAGCTGTCAGGATATTCTCTTAAATCTACGTACTGACCGGAGCGCTTTTCTTCCACCACGCGCCCGCATAAGTCGCGGGTGTAGCAGGTGACCCGGTAGAGCAACTGGCCGTCTTTTTCTTCTAAAGGTAACCGTTTTTCAGTGAGCCAGCCGGCGCAGTTGTAGTAGTAGTGGGTGGAGTAGCCTCTGGCGTTGGTTTCTTCGGCTATACGGCCACCGGCGTCGTAGGTAAATGTTTTGAGGGGGTTTCCTTCCGGGTTATAGATAGCGGTGAGACGGTTTAGTTCATCGTAAGTGTAGCTCATACCGGGACCATCGCTGTTGGGGTCTATGGTTTTGGTTACGTTTCCTGCCGGGTCGTACTGTAAGCGGGATTCTCCCCCGGTGGGGTAGACGGTCTTGATGCGGCGGTTGTCGGTGTCGTATTGGTACCATATGCCTGTGCCGTCATCGGTTTCTTCGCTGTAGTAGTTGGGGTTTATCTCTTTTATCAGGTTGCCGAAGTGGTCGTACTTTACGGCGTGAACTTCTTCTAAGGGGTTTATCATTTTGGTTAACCGGTCCAGGGCGTCATATACAAAGCGGTAGGCTGAACCCTGGTCTTTTTCAGGGTCGTAGCCTTCCGGCTGGATTATCTCTTTTACGTTGCCCAAATAGTCGTGCTTCAGGCGGGTTACCCCGCCTTCGGGGTCCTGGATATGGGTGATGCGGTCCCCCTGGTCGTATCTGAGGTGGTAGGTGCCGTAGGAATTGGTTATGCTCTCCAGGCGGCCTGTACTGTCGTATTCAAAATGGATTTCGTTTCCTTCCGGGTCTACTACACAGGTGGGGTTGCTTACGGTGTCGTCTCCGTAATGCAGGGCAGTGATGTTGCCTTCCGGGTCTTTGCTTTCGGTTATGCGGCCGTACTGGTCGTAGGTAAAATAGCTGGTGGCATATTTGCCTTCTTCTATTTTTACCTGGTGCTCGATCAGGTTGTCACAGTTGTCGTAGGTTAGCCAGGTTTCGCTTCCCCCGGAGGTAGTTATCCTTATAGGACGGTCTTTTTCATCGTACTGGTAGGTTATGTTGCTTCCATCCGGGAGGTGTTTTTGGGCCAGGTTGCCTTTCTGGTCGTACTTGAACCAGGTGGTGTGGCCGTTCCGGTCAGTGTAGCTGGCCGGGTTGCCCCGGTTGTCATAGGTGCAGCCCTCGGAGGTGCCGTCAGGGTAGGTTTTTTGGGTTAACATCCTGTGGCGGTCATAGCAGAATTCGTGCTCTACCCCGGAGGGGCGCCAGGTGAAGGTGTTTTTCCACTTCAGGTCATCGTAGTAGAGGTGCAGGGTGTCGCTGCAGGGGATTTCTTGCTTGATTACCCGGTGGTGCGCATCATAGTGGTTGCGCACAAAGGTGTTGCCTTCCTGGTCAGTTATGTAGACTATGAGACCCAGGGTGTTTTGAGTATAGGTGATAATGCCTCCGTCAGGCAGCTCTACTTGCTGCAGGCGGTGGTTGTCTCCATAGCTGTAGGTGATTACACGGCCAGATTCGTCTTTTATCCCGGTGAGCCTGCCCCGGTGATAGTAAAAGTACGCGCAGCGGCCACCGGGGGCTTCCAGGGTTTTGATTTGGCCGTGCTGGTTGTAGGTTACTTTGGTTTCGTTGCCACAGTTGTCGGTTACAGCACGGAGTTTGCCGTCACTACGGTAATAGTAAAAGGTGCCGTTTTTCTGCCGCAGGCTGAAGGTGCCATCAGGGTGGGCTTTGAGGGTGTCGTTTATGCCTACAGGGCTGCGATATGATCCGTCCCGGCGGGGATGGGTAAAAGTGGCGGTATGGCCGTCGGGATAGATTACGGTTATTTGCCTCTTTTCACCACGGCAGAGGAGGGTTTCATAACTCAGGCGCCAGCCGGGACCCAGTACGCCTCCGGTACGGTCCAGGGAGTTGTAGTGGCGCGTTATTTCCAGGTTTAATCCCCGGCCGGGTAAGGTGAGGTCGGTGGCGGTTACGTAAAAGTTGCCGGTTATGGCGTTGACAGGGTCGCCTATACTGAAAAAGGGCAGGCCGGCTTTTTTTAAGTAGCCGGTGCCATAAGGGCCCAGGGGTAGTTTTTTGCATGCTTTTTTACCACTAAACAGGGCGTTGCGCAGGCCGGTTTTGGCCAGGTATACAGGCTTGAGGGAGCCCAGGCGGTTAGAGCCCAGTACCTTGGTGGCCAGTACGCCCAGTACACCTCCCAGGATGGCTCCTTCTCCAAAGGCGGAGAAGAGGTCTGAGGCGGTGTAGTCTCCGGCTGCTCCACGGAATAATAAGGTGCCCAGACCGCCAAATAGCATGTTGCGAGGCAGGCCCAGGGCACTGGCCCGCAATAGCCAGGGCCACAGGGCGCTGCCGGTAAGGGCGGAGGTTGCACCAGGCAACAGGGCTTTGCCTCCCACAGCTACGGCATAGCCTACGGCAAGTCCTTTGGCAGTTAGAAGTAGAACTCCCAGGAAGGCTGCTATTAATCCGAACTGGAGCAGCCCTGAGTTGGAGGTTTCTTGAGTGCCAGCTTCATAACCCGGGAGACCGCCTGACCCTGCCTGTCCGAGCATGATGCCGTCCTGGTAATGGCCGCCTTGAGCTTCAGGGTGGGGCTGCCACATGCCAGGTAGGGCTGTATGCGAACCGGTGGTTCCCCAGCCGGGATGTTGAGAGCCGTGCAGTCCGTATAATGCGCCAGCCCCGGGGTGATATGGGGAGGCGCTGCCCGATCTGCTTTCATATCCAGTTGTGTAGGGGTTGTAGTATGACGCACCAGGGTAACTGTCTTGATGCAGCAGGCCGTAGAGCAGTGTTTGTGATCCCTGGGCGCCAGGATGATTTCCACCAGCCCACAGGTAGGGATAATATGCTTCGCTACCAAATTGGTAAGGGAGGTGTTCTTCGTTGCCTGTGATGTAGGGAAGATGCTCACTACTGCCAGGTAGATAGGGAAGGTATTGCCAGGCACCGGAAAAGAGGTTGTCGCTTTCAGTAATGTAGGGCAGGTTGCGTCTATATGTAAAGTTAATATGGCGATTAAAGGAGCTGTCCAAAAATTTGAAGTGGTTTTGCAGGGTTTCCAGGGTTTCCGTGTCTATTTGCCCGGGGTAGTTTTGGATATAGTAATGGTAGTAGGCTTCCATTCGCGGAGAAAGATCCGGGGGGTCCGGTAACTCCGGTGAGGTTTCCCCGGAAGGACCACTTTCTCCCTTGAATACGCTTACTATCCATCCCAGCAGGCTTTCCGATTTTTCTGATGTGTCCGGGGTGCTTAGCTCCGGAGGCTCTACTTCCGGATAGTCGTCTTCACCAGGTATTTTTATAGGCAGGGTCTCTCTTATCATCTCCGGGTCTTCTTTGGTTTCTTCCGGTGGCACCAGCCTTATCTCAGTTTCTATATCCCTGCCATCACTGCCACTTCCGAAATTTACCGATAAAAAGTTGGTAATAATAATTAATGACAATATCAACAAAGATATAACGGTAATTACACCTTGACCTTTAAGCATTATTCCCCTCCAACATAGAACACAATTTGCCACACCACCATATGGTTGTACCAGGCTGTATAATCATTACTGTTAGCATTATACATTATCCTGCTTAAAAAGTAAGGCGTATTTTGTCGAAAGGGTAATTTTTTTACAAAAGTTTTTGCATAAGCAATATGGGATATCAAAAAAATCTGGTGCACCAGTCCTGTTTCTAAAGCATGACTTTTAGCAAATTCATTACTGATAAAATGGAATTTTATTTTAATTCATTTCATAAACGTCGTCAGGTTGATTGCCGTTGTAAGTTTGCTCCTGCAGTATAAATTTCACTACCGTAATCAGTAGTGTTTTCGTTATTTATAGATGAGTGATTCTGATAGAATACACAATTAATTATTCAAATACCAGTATAATTTTCATTTAATTTCAAACTTTCCTTCTCCCAATCTGTTTCCGTCAGTATCTTTAAAAACAGTCTTATAATTCCCTTCTTTATTTAAATATAGTCCTTCAACAAATATATTATATTCTGGTTTAATGTCTTTTTTTTCTTTAGCAAAAAGTTGCTTTTTATCATCTTTAATTCGGTAAGTATACATGAATAAGTAATCAGTATTAAATGCACCTTGTTGTTCTATACGTACAAAAAACAATTCATTTTTTGGAAATACTTCTGCTTTATCTATTGGTCTTAAATATTCATCATTAAGGTCAACATCTTCACTAAACACTATTCCATTATAACTAGAATAATCGCAAGAATAATCTACAGTACACCCACTCAAAGATAATGTAAGAAAATAAACAATAAATAGATAAAGTTTGATTTTCATTAATTTTCACCTCTCGTATAATAGAGTTAAGATTATATAAGTTTGAGTGCAAATAACGCCATTGCTGGCTTATTGAAAACTTCTATGTACTATCCGGTTTGAATAGGTATCTCTGTCCAATAATTCTGCTTGCAAAATAAAGTAGAAAAAAAATTCAACTACAGCATTTACCAAAGTGATCCAATCAGATACCATAGAACCTAATATCCCGCCTCATAGAGCCTATTGCTAAAAGCAAGTGAAGTATGATGAATAACATACTTTTGTTGACGTCTTCTTATAGTCATATTCTCCGCATCAATTACCATATCAGCAATGGAATTATTTACCACACCCCAACCTACTGTCCTGCGGGATCATGCATAAATAACATTTTAAATATCTAAATATAATAAAAATCCAAAGACAATAAATGCTACACCAATTGAAAAACACAAAATAACTCCTCCCCATATACCAAATATATTATTTATTCTCACTTTATTAAACCTCACATTATTACAATACCTAACTTCTATTATATCTCCTAGATTATAATTTCTATTATCAACTATATTAATTTTAAAATGCTCCTCTTGTATTAAAGAATTTGAATCAATTATTTTTATAATAGGGTAAGCTTTTTTACGTGCACCATAATATATACTACCTGCAACAAAATCTATAATTTTAGCTCTTGCTATTTTTGAATTAATCAAAAAATAAATAGTTTGTACTAACAATAAAAAACTAATGATTATCAATATCATTCCCAAAATTATTAGCATATAAACACCCTTATTATTAAATAACTTAACTTTCGCAACTAAAAAAACTTATAAAGCTTATTTACTCATGATTTTTTTATAAAAAGCTGTATTGTTAACATAAACCTGGATTGCCATTTATAGTTAATGCTAGGGGATGCAAGCATGCAGCATATTTGAATAGTGTTGCTCTTGTCCCTAGCATTATTTCTTATATCTCTTCTGGATATTAACCTAATTATAATGGATGTCCACCAAACCAAATCAAGTCCACTCCCATAGATCAGTCTACAAAAGCCATAGAAAAGGCATTGATTAAAGTGGACAGATAAAACCAGCCTTTATCAGTTGCGTGCTGCATGATTTAAAAAATATTTTTTATATAATTAGGTACTTTATTTAATTTTGATGCACTGTCAAATATAAATTCGTGAACTTTATCTGGAGGATTTATGTTAATTCCTTTACCAAGACCAATTAAAGATGCAGCCCTTGCTCGAAAAGTAAAACCTTCATATTTTTGGTAAGATGCTTCTAATGTACCTCCTTTTGCTAAAGCATGACCTTCAAGTTGCCCTCCAAATTCCCAACCAAATATTTCATAACCAGGGTTAATTTCACCTTGAGCTACAGATGCCATGGCACTAAGAACCACTCCTAACTTATCTTGATTTGCTTTTGCAGCAAAATTTGCTTCACCTTGTAAAAAATTTAACTCACTTCTTTTGTAAGAGCTAATATTTTCATTTAATATAAATCTCTGCTCATTATTATATTTAATTCCCGATACACTTGTATCAAATAAAACAAATTTACCTTGAGCGAATTGATCGTCTACAATATCAAGCTTTTCATTTGATAATGATAAAACATTCCTTTCTATTAAGCCACCACCATGGTTATTATCTATATTAAGAAATGATAATTCATCATTTCTAGTATAGAATGTATGATCTTTGTAATCAATCCATTTATTAAGAGTAAAATCTCTACCTTCTCTATTCTTTTTCATATAAATATCAAAATTAGAATAGCTATAAACTAATTCTTCATTATCATTTGGTAGTGTTATTTCATAATCAGCATCTCCTGTTATTGGTTCAAATAACACTTCATTTTCAGCTTCTCTTTGAGCTTGCCGTT
>PWFU01000078.1 GCA_003554185.1 Candidatus Dojkabacteria bacterium | reverse complement strand
GGACTCGAACCCGCAACCTTCGCAGTGACAGTGCGATGCTCTATCCAATTGAGCTACCACTCCATTAATAACGTGCCATTATAGCAGAAAGAAAGCAAAAAAGACAATTACTCCGAACTTAACTCATCAATAATTTTGACGTAATTTTCTTTAGGATGCATACCAATCATGGTATCTTTTAATTCCCCATTCTTAAAAAACAGTATAGTAGGTACACTCTGAACATTGTATTTCTGCGTAGTTTCAGGACATTCGTCAATGTTCACAAATCCCACCTTCGCCTTATCTTTAACCTCTTGTGCAATTTCTTCAATAACAGGTTTTAATGCCTGACAGGGCATACACCAAGAAGCCCAAAAATCTACAAGGACAGGTCCTTTTTCTTCTAGAACTTCTTTTTCAAAATTCTCATCATTGAGTTCCATAACTACTTCATAAAAAATTATATCGTTCTAGATACTACCATATTTACTAAAACGAAAACAATATTTTTGGTAAAATACCCTGCATTTATGGAAATAATTAGTATTAACGAGCCAAAAAACAAAATAATAGAAAGGGCAACTCAAGTATTAGAGAAGGGAGGATTGGTTGTATATCCTACAGAAACTTGCTATGGAATTGGTGCAGATGCAACAAATCCTAAAGCAATCTCAAAGCTATTAGATTACAAAGCAAGAAGGGAAGGTAAACCACTCTCCGTTGTTATCTCTGAGAAAGAAAAAATAAGGGAATATGTAGAACTAAACGAAATGGCAGAAAACATATATGACAATTATCTACCAGGTCCAATAACAGTAGTGGCAAAAAGTTTAGGAAAAGTAACTCAAGGAGTAGAATCAGAATCTGGGACTTTAGGTATAAGGGTGCCGGATTATGATTTAATTTTAGAAATCTCTAAAAATTTTGGGAAGCCATTTACAGCAACATCTGCAAATATGTCATACAAACCAAAACCATATAGTGTTGAGAAGTTGTTTAAGCAATTACCTAAAAAGAAAAAAGAATTGATAGATTTGGTGATAGATGGAGGAGAGTTACCGAAGAATGAAGCTTCTACTGTTTTAGATACAACTTTAAATTCTTTAAACGTTCTTAGAAAAGGTAAATATGAATTTGAGAAGGATTTTGATAATGAAGATGCGGTTTTGACTGCAAGGACAAATTCTGAGATAGAGACTGTCAATTTTGGATCTACAACAATGTTAAAGTATTTGGATGAATTGGATAATAATTGTGTTGTTTTTTTGTTAAGTGGGGAATTAGGTACAGGAAAAACGCAGTTCACCAAGGGTATAGCAAAACAATTGGGAATAGAGAAAATTATTAAATCACCTACGTATAATGTTTTGAATGAATATGAGTTTTATAAGGGTAAGTTGGTGCATATAGATTTGTGGAAAGTATATTTCTGGCAAGAAATAAAGGAAATGGGGTTGGAAGATTATATAAATGTAGGTAATGTCTTTTCTGTAGAATGGAGTGAAAAGTTCTTTAGTGATATGAAGGAATTTTTTCAAAAGAAAGATATTAAAATGTTGAAGGTAAGTTTTGAATACATATTTCAACAAGAAAGAAATATTAAAATTTTTGAATTATGAATTACAAAATACTAGCTATAGAGACGAGTTTTGATGATACTTCAGTTGCAGTATTGCAAGGAAGGAGAGTTCTTTCTAATGTAGTATATTCGTCTACAGACTTGCATAAGAAATGGGGAGGAGTTGTACCTGATATATCCCGAAGAGCACATATGGAGAATATTAAGGGGGTGTATAACGAAGCTTTATCAAGGTCAAGGTTGGATATTAAGGATATTGAGTATATTGCTGTAACGTATGGTCCTGGATTAGCTATAGACCTTGAAGTTGGTCTTAACTTTGCAAAAGACTTGGTTAAAAAATACAACAAGAAATTTGTTCCCGTAAATCATATGGAAGGACATCTTTTATCCCCATTTATATTGAATTCTAAAGGAAAAGGTTTGATAGAAGATATAGATGAGGAGGTTTTTCCTGCTATCGGAGTTTTGGTTTCTGGTAACCACACTGAGTTAATTTTTGTAAAAGATTTTTGTGAATATGAGAAGTTGGGTGAAACTTTGGATGATGCTGCAGGTGAGGCATTTGATAAGGTGGGTAGAATGTTGGATTTAGGATTTCCGGGTGGACCTGTTGTTTCAGAATTTGCTAAGAAAGGTAAAAGGGGGAATATAGAGTTTTCTGTGCCTATGAAGCATTCGGGAGATTTAAATTTTAGTTATTCAGGTCTTAAAACTGCTTGTTTGTATAAGATAAGGGAGTTAAGAGAAGAAGGAAAGAGTGATAATGATTGGGTTTATGATTTTTGCAGAGGTTTTGTAGATGCTGTATCCAAATCTATAATTTTTAAACTTGATAAGGCTCTACAAGAGAGAGAGGTTAAAAGTGTTTTTGCGGGTGGTGGGGTATTAGTTAATGAATATATTTCTAGGAGTATTGGGCGTAAAGCAAAAGAGTTTGATAAAAAATATTATCTACCTCCGATTAAATATCGAACCGATAATGCTGCAATGATTGGAGTCGCTGGATATTTTAATATCTTGAATGGGAATTTTGGAGATTTGCAAATTGATAGGGAGCCTAGATTGGAGTTATAAGGTCTATTCAAAATAGATTCTAGTACATATCCTATTTTCCTCCTATTTGAAAGGACAATCTATTTAGTGTTTTTAATTTAGTATTTTTTAATATAAAATTAGTCCCAATTATATTATTTAATTGGGATTCACACCTATGTCAAAGTATGTTTTCGTGTCTGGCGGTGTTATTTCTGGTATAGGAAAGGGAATAGCTGCTGCTTCTATTGGTTTCCTCCTCAAATCTTACGGTTTAAAAGTTTGTATGGTTAAAGCTGACCCATATCTTAATGTTGATGCTGGGACTATGAATCCATTGGAACATGGAGAGACCTTTGTTTTAGAGGATGGTTTTGAAACAGATATGGATATGGGGAGTTATGAAAGATTCACAGGAGAAATCTTCGAAAGATTAAACTCTATGACAGGCGGAGCCGTATTTCAGAGCGTTATAACAAAGGAGAGGGAACTTGGATATGATGGGAAATGGGTTAGTGTAGATTATCACGTGCCTAGAGAAATAATGCGTTGGATTCAAGAGATTGCAGAAAAAAGGGAAGCGGACGTAACAATCATTGAAATTGGTGGAACTGTTGGAGAAGCTGGGAATGGATTATTCCTTGAGGCAAACAGAATGATGGATATTCATGATCCATGTGGTGTTATACATGTGCATGTTTCATATTTGCCATTACCTCAGAATTTAGGAGAGATGAAGAGTAAGCCTGCTCAAATGTCTGTAAAAATGCTAAACAATTCTGGAATAAATCCCGACTTTATAATAGCAAGATCGGAGAAGGGTATTGATGATATAAGAAAGGACAAGCTGAGTCAGCATTGTGTAGTTAAGCCCGAAAACGTTATCTCAGCTCCTGATGTTGATAGTATCTACGAAGTCCCTATAAATTTCGAGAAGGATAAGATAGGTGAAAAGATTGTGAAATCCTTTGGATTAAAGGTTAAACAAAATGATATGTTTTCAAGGTGGAAGGAGAGATATGAAGCATCTGTCAATGCTAAGAAGAAGATAAAGATTGGTATCATAGGGAAGTACTATAAAAGTGGTGATTTTGACTTAAAAGACTCTTATGTTTCTGTAATCGAAGCAATTAAGCACGCTTCTTGGGCCCAGGATGCGGAAGTAGAATTGGAGTGGTGTGTTTCTGGAGATCTTGAAGAAAATTCTGAAGCAATCGAAAAATTAAGCTCTATGGATGGTATTATAGTGCCGCAAGGTTGGGGTAAGAGAGGGGGGGAAGGCAAAATAAAGGCTGTTGAATTTGCTAGGAAAAACAAAATTCCATATCTTGGTCTTTGTTTCGGCATGCAAATGGCTGTAATTGAATTTGCAAGGAATGTTGTGGGTTTGGAAGATGTCAGTTCTGAAGAAGTTAATAAGAAAGCTCAGAATAAGGTTATCCATATGATGGAATCACAAAGAGAATATATTAAAGATCAAAAATATGGTGGAACTATAAGGCTCGGGGGGTTCCCCTGTCAGCTTAAAAAAGGTAGTGTCTTACAACACCAGTACAAGGAATTTAAAAATAATTTGTTTAAAAGAGCAGATACGGTATATGAAAGGCATAGGCATAGGTACGAGTTTAACAATTATTATAGGGAAGCTCTGGAAAATGCTGGGCTCAGAATTTCTGGAACAAGTTTAGATGGAAACCTGGTAGAAGCTATAGAATTACCTAAAGAGGAACATCCGTTTTTTGTAGGTACACAATACCATCCTGAGCTAAAATCACACTTCCTTAACCCTCATCCTCTTTTTATGGGATTTGTGAAGAAGTGTTTGGATTTATCCACTCAATAAGTTTTCTATTTCAAGAAGCCTATTGTACTTTGCTATTCTTTCTCCTCTATCTGGGCCTCCAAACTTACATTGTTGTGCTGCTGTCCCTACAACTAAGTCTGCAATCATGTCATCATTTGTTTCTCCACTTCTGTGAGAAATAACTGAAGAAAATCCTGATTTTTGAGAAAGCTTTATTGCACCTATTGTTTCGGTAATGGAGCCTATCTGATTTAATTTTACAAGTACTGAATTTACAGCCCCCATACCCACAGCCTTATCTATTCTTTTAGTATTTGTTGTTAATAGGTCATCTCCTATTATTTGTTTCTCTTGTCCAATTCTTCCCATAATATTTTGCCAACCTTCCCAATCTTCTTGATCCATAGGGTCTTCTATTGACTGAATAGGATATTTTTCATACCAATCTTTTTGTAAATCAACCCACTCACTAGAGTCTAATAGTTTATTCTCTCTCTTTAAGGCGTATTTTCTTTGTGTAGGATCGTAAAATTCTGAAGCCGCAACATCTATCGCTATATATATTTCATCATTTGGTGTGTAGCCTGCACTTTCTATACCTTCGAGAATTATATCAAAAGCTTCTAAATTTGATTGAATTTGGATTGGCGCAAATGCTCCTTCTAATCCAACAGTTGCGCTGTAGTTTTTTTGAACTAAAATATCATGAATTGCGTGGAAGACTTCGGCTCCAGCTCTTAGAGCTTCTGAGAAAGATGGAAATTTCGTTCTCCTTGGAACTATCATATATTCTTGTATATCTGTAGCCCAATTGCCATGTTCACCACCTTCCATTACTAAAATCATCGCTTCCGGCAAACTTATTTTACTTTGTTGTGTTTCGTTCTCGTTATACAATTGAGAAAAATATCTGTAGAGTGGTATTCTTTTTGAAATTGCTGTTGCTCTACAAAATGCCATAGATAATGATAGGATAGAATTTCCTCCAAAATTTGACTTTAATTCTGTGCCATCCATGTCTATCAAAAATTTATCGAATTGTTTTTGAGATTCAAATTCTTTACCTACTAATTGTTGGCTGATTAAATTATTAACGTTATCAACAGCAGATAATACTCCCTTACCACGATATCTTTTTAGATCTTCATCTCTTAGTTCTAGAACTTCCGTTTTTCCTGTAGAAGCTCCTGAAGGAACTTCTCCCTTAGCTGTTGTTCCATCTTCTAACTGTAGTATTGTAGATATTGTAGGGACTCCGCGTGAATCTAGGATTTCTCTCGCTTTTATGTATTTAACTTTCATTATGTCCTGTATTAGATTTTAGCTTTTACTTAATATCATTTTTAGAAGTTTTTTACAATAATTTTTTGGTGTATAATCGCTAGAGGATAGAGCCGAGGTGGTGGAATAGGCAGACACGCTACCTTGAGGGGGTAGTGAGATGAATAATCTCGTGCAGGTTCAAATCCTGTCCTCGGCACCAAGTAGGAAATAATTTATGGTACATATAATTATGGAAAAGGGTAAGTTTGGTAATGAAAAGTCGCCTGGAGAGATCGGTTTCAATAATGAAATAGAGCGCAAGTTCTTAGTTAAGTCACTTCCCGAAAATTTAGAACAATATCCATGTGAGGAGATTGTGCAAGGATATCTTGTTATATCAGAGGACGGTTCAGAGATTAGGTTAAGAAAACAGGGTGATAAATATTTCCAAACTTTTAAAAGGGGTAGTGGGAAAGCGAGACAGGAGAAAGAGGTTGAGATAACAAAGGATCAGTTTGCATCTCTTTGGGATTTAACTGAAGACAAAAGAGTTGAAAAGATGAAGTATCAAATCCCTTATGAGAATAGTATAATAGAGTTGGATATATATAGTGGGTCTCTAGAGGGTTTGGCTAGTGCAGAGGTTGAGTTTGAGTCATTACAAAAAAGTAACCAATTTGAACCTCCTGATTGGTTTGGTAGGGATGTTACGGATGATAATAGGTTTAAAAATCAAAAGCTTGCACTCTACGGCATCCCCGACGATTATTGAGTAAAAGAATCTTTTGTAGTAAAATGATCTCCTGAAGTGGGCATTTAGCTCAGCTGCCTAGAGCATCTCGTTTACACCGAGAGGGTCGGGGGTTCAAGTCCCTCAATGCCCACCATTTTATGTGAAAAAGGCTTTTTATGGAACTTTACTTCATAGGTGCAGTTTTAATTGTAGCATTAATAATTCTCATAGTTGTGAATTTAAAATCCTCCAGAGAAATAAAGAGGTTGAATGAAGATCTGGAAGGTTCTCTTAATGAAAAGGTTAAAGAGATTATGCCGGATCTTTTAAAGAATGCTAATGAACAGCTCATCTCTATGGCTGATCAAAAACTTGGTTCTGAGAAAAAAGAGATAAAGACTGATTTGGAAGGTAAAAGGTCTGAGATTGAAAGGCTTGTAAAGAAAATTCAGGATGATTTAAAGGAAAGTAATAAGGTGTTGGAGCAATATGAAAAAGAAAGAATTAGTACTTTTAAGGAACTAAAAACTCAGCTAGAGGAATATTCTAAAGTCACAGGGCAATTGTCAGCGACTACCGAAAATTTAAAAAAGATGCTTTCCAATAACCAGCTTAGAGGGCAATTTGGTGAACAAGTAGCAGAAGAATTATTACAAATGTCTGGTTTTGTTAAAGGAGTGAGTTATGAGTTTAATAAAGAGCAGCGTGGTTCTGAAACACGTCCAGATTTTTGTATATATCTCCCTGATAAAACAAAGATAAATGTGGATGCAAAATTCCCTTATGCTAATTTACAAAGAATGACAGAGGCGGAATCTGAAGAAGAAAAAGAAGGGTATAGGAGGAAGTTTGAAAGAGACGTGCGAGATAAAATAAAGGATTTAACAACAAGGGATTATATAAATCCAGATGATAATACAGTCGACTTCGTAATTCTCTTTATTCCTAATGAGATGATTTTTTCATATATTTATGACAAGTTAAATGATGTCTGGAAGGAAGGGATGGAACAAAAGGTTGTTTTAGCTGGTCCTTTTAGTTTTACTGCTATTTTGAGAACGGTTAACCAGGCCTATGAAAACTTCACTTATCAAAAAAATATTAAGCAGATAATAGATCATGTAAAAGCTTTTGAAAAAGAATTTCAGAAATTTAGCGACGAGTTTTATAAAATAGGGGATAGGATTAAAAAGTTGGATGATCAATACGGCAAAGTAAATACTACAAGAATGAACCAGTTGACTAAAAGAGTAGATAGGATTAAACTAGATTCTACGGAGGAAAGAGATAAATTAGTAGAATAGGTTATGCTTTCTAAACAAGATAAGAGGTTAATAAAAACTGCCAAAAAATATATTGGTGAAAAGCCAATAAGGGGAGGTTTTGTTAAAGAGGTAGGATGTGCTTTAGTTACTGAAAAGGGGAGAGTTTTTGTTGGTGTGAATATGGATTTGGCTTCTGGCATAGGTTTTTGTGCTGAGCATACAGCAATTGCACAAATGGTTACGCAAACAGATGAGACACACATCAAAAGGTTAGTGAGTGTTCAAAAGGAAGGTATTTTAACTCCTTGTGGTAGATGTAGAGAGATTATGAACCTTCTAGATGTTCGTAATTTCGAAACTGAGATAATTGTAGAAGAAGATAAAAAAGTAAAGTTAAAAGAATTACTCCCTATGGCCTGGGATGTAAGTGACAAAAGTAAGTGCAAAGCCTGGTAGGCTATTTTTCGCAGTCTCGAACTATTCTATTCTCGAAATTCCTTTTTTGGATTTTAGCTATATCTACCTGAATTTTATAGACAGCTATGGATAGTGTAAGGGCTACTATACCGATTAATACTGGAGAATTATCTATAATATTTGTTTCGGGTAATTTCTCCTCTTCTTCATTTTGTACAAACTCCTCGTTTTCTTGAGTGACTTCTTCTTGTCCAGAAGGATAAACAGGTGTTGTTATTAGTATTAAGATGCAGGGGAAAACGGCCAGAAAAATCACGAGCTTTTTCATAACATCCACTTTTACATTTAAAATATCCGATTCTATCTAAAAATTTTTATAATGTAAATGCGAATTTTATATCGGGCAAAAAAAACCACCATGCGAACATGGTGGTTTTAGGTTTCAGAGTCCCTTCCTTAGTTAAATTGCCTGAGCCGTTTGGGTTTTAGGCTCAGCCCAAGCCAGATATCCTGGTAGTATTATGTTTGCAATAGGAACGATAAACAGGATACCTAACCAAGATTCGAAACCTCGTCTCTCGGAAATCTTCATGAATCCCATAATTCCTAAGACTAGCATAGCGATAAAGTTGATGAAAGGAATAAAGAATAATAGTACTAACCAAGGGTTTAGCTTAGCTGATTGTAAGAAAATAACCATGTCTGCTATTGGAATCCAGGCAAGCCAAGCATTTGCAACTCCCAATTTATTAGCTATTGTCATTAAAGTAATTGACTTGTATATGTAGAGAGCTATCATTACAACTAAGTAAATAACTCCAAAGATACCTGCAAACATCATACCCATAAATGCCAACTCTTCATCAGCTTGTGGTGTATCAGTGGTTCCAAATGGCATAGCTTCTATCTCATCTTCTGTTTCATCTAAACGTAACTGGGAATCATCTATCTCTTCTTCCCATTCGCTCCAATCAAATTCTTCCATCTCTCGCTCCCATTCATCCCAATCAAATTCTTCCATCTCTTGCTCCCATTCCTCCAATTCTGCTGCGGCTTCATCCATCTCTTGCTCCCATTCATCCCAGTCAAAGTCTTCTATCTCGTCTCCATGTACAGATGAAGGTAAAACTAAAATACAAAACAAAAAAGCCACCAATAAGGTCGCTAGACTAACGAAAAATCTCTTTGGGGAATTTTTCATAATAAATTGTTAAATCAACTTAAGTTAATCCTATTTTATTAAATAACGAATAAAAGTCAAGAGTTATAGTCTTTGAATAATTTAAGTTTTATGTTAAATTGTAGAATCTCTTAAATTAGATTTTTTGTTATGAAAAGAAATAAAGGGTATGAAATTGTTAAGGGTACAGCGCCCATACTTTTATCTGCACCGCATGTATATGAACATAAACGTCCTAGTCTCTCTGGAAAATATAAACAGGGGGAACCTTGGACGGATTACATTGTGAAAAATACATGTGCGCAGATAGGTGCGTTTGGTATTTTGAGCTTAGGGGAGTTGGAGTTTGATCCTAGTTATCATGAATTAAAAAGGAATAAGTATAAACGGGATGTAAAAAAAATTATAGAAAAGCATAAAATAAAATATATGTTTGATATTCATGGCCTAAGTGATGCACACTCTTATGATTTTGGAATTTATTTTTTAAAAAGATTTCCTAAATCTCGGGATTTAGCATATTCATTAGCAGAAGCTTTAAATAAAGAAAGTTTGAGAGATTGTTTAATTCAGGTATTACATCTTCCGGAAGGCAAACAAAAAACATTGGCTGGTTTTGTGACGGAGGATCTGAGGAGACCTAGTTTGCAAATAGAGATCTCTCGTTATATTAGAGAGGATGATAAGTTAAGAGAGGGATTTATAAAAAACTTCTCTGATTTTCTCATAAGATTGTAAATAGTATTATGGAATTAGAAATTCAAACAAAAAACAGAGAAGAATTGGTTGATATAACGGATTTGGTTAAAAGAAATATAGAAATTCAAAACGGCCTTTTGCACATCTTTATACCTCATTCTAGTGCTAGTTTGACGATAAATGAAAATGCAGATCCTAACGTTGCTAAAGATATAAATAATTTTTTGAATAAACTTGTTCCAAGGGATGTGTGGATGCATGATGCTGTTGAAAACAATGCTGATTCTCACATCAAGGCTTCTTTGATTGGTAATTCGCTTAGTATTCCTGTGAAAGATGATAAAATGCAGCTTGGAAAGTGGCAGAATATTTTTGTTTGTGAGTTTGATGGTCCTAGAACAAGAAAGGTTCTTTTGAGTTTCCTCGAATATTAAACCATTTTATACATTCAAATATTAAATTTTTTAAAAAGCAAATAAAAGATAAAAGTAATTTTTTTGATTGGTGTTTAAAGTCCTCTTACCCTATAAATATTGAACTCTTGTCATATTAGAGAGGGTGATAAATTAAGAGAGAAATTTCTAAAACACTAATTCGACTTCTCTATAACATTATAACCAACCCTCTAGTATTTTAAATATTTAATCAATATATTTTTGATTAGATATTTTAACTTTGATAAACTCTTAGTATATATAAATTTTTTCAAAGATATTTTATGGCAGACAGTACTAAAAAAGTTTCTAAGAATACTAAAGAAGAAAACAGTGGTGATGATAAACATAAGGACAAGGCAATTTCAGTTGCAGTAGAGCAGATTGAAAAGCAATTTGGAAAAGGATCTATTATGAAAATGGGTGGGGAAAGACGAGTGGATGTTGATGTAATACCAACAGGAGCATTGTCACTAGATCTTGCTTTAGGGGTTGGAGGCGTTCCAAAAGGAAGGATTGTTGAGATTTATGGACCTGAATCTTCTGGTAAAACAACTTTAGCTAAGCACATTATTGCTGAAGCTCAGCAGAAGGGGGAAAAGGTCGCTTTTATAGATGCTGAACATGCTTTTGACCCTTCTTATGCACAAAACATAGGGGTGAATTTAGAGGAAGTTTATGTCTCTCAGCCAGATTTTGGTGAACAGGCTTTAGAAATTTTAGAAACTTTGGTTCGTTCAGCTGGTTTTGGTGTAATAATTGTTGACTCAGTTGCGGCATTAACTCCAAGAGCAGAGATAGAGGGGGATATGGGAGATAGCCATATGGGTTTGCAAGCTAGGTTGATGTCTCAGGCTCTTAGAAAAGTTACCGCTATTTGTAGTAAAACTGGTACTACTGTAATTTTCTTAAATCAATTAAGGATGAAAATTGGAGTAATGTTTGGTAATCCCGAAACTACAACAGGTGGTAATGCATTGAAATTCTATTCTTCTTTGCGAATGGATATTAGGCAAAAAGATAAAATCTTAAAAGATGGAGAAGTTATTGGGCATCAAAGAAAGGTTAAAGTTGTTAAAAACAAATTAGCTCCCCCGTTTAGAGAGGCTACGTTCAATATGATATATCCTTATGGAATAGATAAAGAAAGTAGTATATTAGATGCAGCTGTTTCTAGGGAAATAGTGAAAAAATCTGGTGCGTGGTTTAAGTATGGTGATAAGCAATTGGGTCAGGGTCGAGAAGCCTCTATTGAAGTTTTAAAGGAGGACAAAGCTTTAAGAGATAAGATTGTTAAAGATATTAGGGCAACAATAAAATAGATGCTTGTAATAGAAAGTATTAAGAAATTACAAAAGGATCCTTCTAAGGTCGAGTTGTTTTTTGATGATAGCTCTAAGATTACTCTTCTTCTTGATACAGTTGCAAAATTTAGTCTTTATGAGGGTAGAGAAATTTCTCAGGAAGAATACAAGGAGATAAGGAATTTTGATACAAAAAAACAATTGCGTACCAAAACCTTATCATTTGTTACCAGGTCATTAAAAACAGAGCAGCAGGTTAGAGAATACATTTATAGGCATTGTAAAGGGGAGGATTTACAAGATGATATTGCAGATGAAATTATAGAGGATTTAAAAGATTTTGGATATATAGATGATCATGAATTTGCAGAAGTTTTTTTAAAATCAAGAGTTAAAAATAAACCTAGGTCTAAATATCTACTAAAATCTGAAATGCTCTCAAAAGGTATTAGTAAAGAAATTTGTGATGAAGTTTTACAAGAATTAGACATAAATGATTTTGATTTGTTAAAAAAACTTTATGAAAAAAAATTTAAAAATGAAAGAATTACCTTTGATGATAAGAAAAAGATATCCTTTTTATCCAGAAAAGGTTTTTCTTGGGATACAATATCGGAATTAATAAATAGTTTTGAAGAAAATGACGCTTGAAACAAGTAAAACATGGAATTTGGGACCAAAGATAGACAGTAGTTATTCGTATGAGGATATTCTAAATATTGTGTTAGAAAAGAGAGAAATTAAAGACAAAGAAAAATTTCTTACTCCTAAACTGGAAGATATACCTACCTATGAAAAACTTTATGATTGTCTTTCAGCTGCAGAAAAAATTTTAAAAGCGGTGAAAGAGAAAAAAAAGATAGTTGTTTATGGAGATTATGATGTGGATGGAATTACTGGGACGTGTATTCTGTGGTCATTTTTGTATTTTGAATTATTAGATTTTTTAAAAATTAAGAAAGAAGACATCAGTATACTCCCATATATCCCTGATAGGGTGGAAGATGGATATGGGTTGTCTAAAAAAACTTTGGATAAATTAAAAAGTGAAGATACTGAATTAATTGTTACAGTAGATTGTGGAATCAGGGACAAGGAACTGATTAAGGAATATCCAGAGATTGAATTTGTAGTTACAGACCATCATCTTCCTCCAGATGATATATTAGAAGGTCTTGATTATACTTTAGTTCATCAAATGTATCCTGGAAAGGAGTACCCCTATGAAAGTGTTTGCGGTGCTTTTGTTGTATATCTCTTAGTTTTAAGTTTGAAAAATCTAGTGGGTTTAGATTCTAGTTTTGAGTCTAATAAAAAATTTTTAGATCTCGTAGCTTTAGCAACTGTTGCTGATATTATGCCTTTAAACGATGTGAATAGGGTTTTAGTTAAATATGGGTTAGAAACTTTACAAAATACTAGTAACTTAGGTCTAAAAAAATTAGCTAAAGAAGCAAACTTAGATTTAGAAAAAATTAATACATATCATTTGGGTTTTGTTTTAGGACCAAGGTTAAATGCTTCTGGTAGATTAGATTTGGGTATGCATGCTTTGAAGTTGCTTTGTGTTAAAGAGGAAGAGAAGGCTGTGGAACTTGCTAGAAAGTTAGATGCTTTGAATAAGGAGAGACAGAAATTAACATTTGAAATGTATGAAGAAGCTCAAAATAGTTTAAATGATGACAATATATTGATAGCAAAGGATGAAAATTGGAATGAGGGAGTTATAGGTTTGGTAGCTAGTAAGTTACAGGAGAAATATAATCGTCCGGTAATAGTTTTTACAAAGAGTGGTGATGAGTTTAAAGGCTCGGCAAGAAGTATAAAGGGAGTTAATATCACTGAGATTATTGAAAAGTTTTCACATCATTTAACTAATTTTGGTGGTCATGAACAGGCGGCTGGTTTGAGTTTACAAGAGGATTCTTTTGATGCCTTTGTAAATGACATTATATCTTATGCAAATGAGAATATCTCGGAAGATATGTTTGAGAAAGTTTTAGATATAGATTTGGTTCTAGATTCAACTTTCTTAACTCATGAATTTGTAGAACAAATTTCCAGATTAGAACCTTTTGGTTATGGTAATAAAAAGCCTATTTTTATGTTAGAAAATATTGTAGTTGTTGATAAAAAGGTTATGGGAAATGAAAAAAATCACATTAAAATTACATTTAAGGGTAACTCTACAGGAGTAGATGAGGCTGTATTATTCAATTGCTCAGATGATGTGGAAAAAATAAAAGAGGATGATACACTAGATTTAGTTGGAAGTGTAGGAATTAATGAATGGAATGGTGAAAGCAAAATTCAGTTTGAGGTGAAGGAATGGAAGTATTGTAATAATTAAATTTAAAGTTTAAAATACGCACTATTGAATTAAATAATTGAAATTATGAAAAGGATTTTAGCAACGGATACTGCAAAGAAATTGAATAAGAAAGTCAAAGTCTCTGGTTGGGCGCAAAAGGTAAGAGATCACGGTGGTCTCGTATTTATAGATTTAAGAGATTGGAGCGGTATTGTACAAGTTGTAGTTGATGAAAAAGACAAAGAACCTTTTGAAATTGCTCAGAAAGTAGGTATGGAGTATGTGATTTCAGTGGAAGGTGAAGTTATAGAGAGGGAGGATGATCTAAAGAATAGCCAGATTGAAACAGGTAATATTGAAATTAAGGCAGAGAAGGTTGAAATTTTAAATGAATCTAAACCACTACCGTTTCCTCTTACAGAAGATGGGAGAGATATTGATGAGAGAGTGAGGTATAAATACAGGTTTTTGGATATAAGGAGGCAAAGAGTACGAGATATTATTGAAAAAAGACATAATATACTAAATTTTGTTGTAAATTGGTTTTCGAAAAATGGGTTTGTTCAAGTACCTACTCCGATACTTACAGTTAGTTCTCCCGAGGGAGCTAGGGACTTTCTAGTGCCAAGTAGAATTTATCCTGGTAGGTTTTATGCTCTACCTCAGGCCCCACAGCAGTATAAGCAGTTGTTGATGGTTGGTGGGTTGGATAAATATTTTCAAATAGCTCCTTGTTTTAGAGATGAAGACCCTCGCTCCGACAGACATTACGGTACTTTTTATCAAGTAGATGCAGAGCTATCATTTGTAAATAAAGATGAAGTTTTTGAATCTATAGAACCGTTTTTTAAGGAGGTAGTTGAAGAAATGACAGACAAAAAACTAAAAGAGTATCCAATACCTAGAATCCCATACAGAGAAATGATGGAAAACTATGGTAGTGATAAAGCAGATTTAAGGTTTGATATGAAATTAACAGATCTTACTGAATCTTTTAAATCTACTGGAATGGATGTATTCAAAAATGTTGATTGTGTTAAAGGTATTTTAGTAAATAGAGATTTTACTAGAAAAGAGATTGATGACTTAACTGAAGAGATGAAACAATATGGTGCTAAAGGATTGGCTTGGTTGAAATTATCAGAGAAAAATGAAGAGTTTGATGGACCAATTGCTAAATTTTTTGAAAAAGATACTTCTAAAAATATCATAGATGCTTTTGAATCAAATGATTATTCCATTGGTGGGCAGCAAACAATTTTTGCTATTGCTGGTAAGAGTGAAGATGTAAATGAACAAATGGGTATTTTAAGGTCTAAAATGGGTGATTTATTGGAATTGAAAGATCCAAATGTTATTGCTTTTGCTTGGGTTGTTGATTTTGATATGTTTGAGTGGAATGAGGATACTCAGAACTGGGATTTTATTCATAACCCTTTTTCTATGCCTTCGGGCGGTTTAGAGGCTTTAAAGAATCAAAAGCCTGATGAAATTAAAGCCCAGCAATATGATTTTGTAGGTAATGGCTTTGAATTGCTTAGTGGTTCTATCAGAAATCATCATCCAGAAACTTTTATCGAAGCTTTTAAAATATGTGGTTATTCTGAAGAAGAAACTAGGCAGCAATTTGGGCATATGATTTCTTCTTTTGAATATGGAGCACCGCCACACGGTGGGTATGCACTTGGGTTAGATAGGTTCTTGATGATTTTATTAGATGAGGATAATATTCGTGAGGTATATGCTTTCCCTATGTCGGGGGCTCAGGAAACTATGACGGGAGCTCCAAGGGAAGTATCTGAGGAAGTCTTAAAAGAATTGAAATTAAAAATTATTAAGTAGTCTATTCTTCATTTGGTGTGCCAACTTCTTGAATTGCTTGATAGTCTATTGCAGGGTAGTAAAATAGAAATTCTCCACGCTGTCCTCCTGAGAGATCTGCATTCCCACTTATTTCGTATACAGGTTTCATAAATCTTTGTTCTTTTGGTGCGTCATAGTAACGTAATGTTATGTTACGTATTTCAAAGTTTTCTACATCCTTTTCTCGGTGATCGACTATTCTATCTGCATCTCTATCCCTTAAATATACGAGGCTGCCTTCCCCTTGAGTTATATTATCGATTGCTAGTCCTGGGGATATTAATTCATATGTTCCGCAATGATTTTCTTCGATTATCCAGTTTCTATAAACAGCGCGATAAATATTCTCTCCCTCATCTATATCCCAATTTTCATTTGCTGCTCCTATGTAAATAGAGATATTCGATTTATATGGATCTTTTGTTGTTACACCAATATCAAAAGTGTATGTTTCCACTTCTCGTCCATCTGCAGTCTCTGTTGTATCAGTACTTAGACTATAAATGCCATCTCCTATACGTCTTTCCAAACTGTCTCTTGTCTCTTCGGCACCTTCTTTGTGCTCTTGAATAGTTATCATAGATTTTTGCCTCTGGAAGTCGACCCTGATTAAATCAGCATCAACTCTAGCTCCAGCCTCTCTTAATGAACCGTCTCTAGTAATTTCAACGTAGATAGTATTAGGTTCGTAATCACCATATTCTTGTAGGTCTAGATTTGCCATTCGTAAAAATTCTCTTGCTAGGCTGATAGCTTCATTGTCAGAAGGCAAATCTTCTTCAGAAGGAGGTAGGGATTCGTCTTTAGAGAGATCGACAATATATTCAAAAGGTAAGTTGCTTGCTTTTACCTCTAATTCTCTATCGTATTGATCACTCCAGCCGTATGTAGCCGTATCTACCGTTTGAATTTCTTCTGGATCAAAGCCTAGACTTTCTGCAATTTTTTGTGCATCTCTTCTAGATGTGAATGTTTGACCAGGATTATTGTACTCGTATACGTTTATGATTTCTGGAAATTCCTCATATCTCCCAGTATCAGTTTCTATTTGAAAACTTTGTTGATCGGGGTGATGTTCTTGTACAGAAGGGATTTCTAGTTTGTATCCTAGGAATTCGTCAATGTTTTCAGTACAATATGGTTCAGGTGTGTTGTATTCAGGTATATGTACCGTGGCATCCCTCCCTATGATTATCGAAATAACAAGGAAGAAAAGAAAGAAACCAGGTACTACAAACCAAACTAACCTTTTTGTCCAGTGGGCTGCTTCTGTTAATGTCATTATGTGTATATAATAGATGATTTTTATATTATAATCAATCCAATTATATTAAAATTTAAATTGGTTTTTAATATGTCACAGAGAGAATTGAGAGTTAGAGCTGCTCCTAGTCCTACGGGTAAAATACATACTGGTAATTTGAGGACTTTTCTTAATAATTTTCTTTTTGCTAAAAGCACAAATGGAAAATACATCTTAAGAATTGAAGATACTGATCAAAAAAGAAAAATCGATGAGGGTGTAGAAGCTATTGTAGAAACATTAAGTCTGTATGGTATTGAATTCGATGAAGATCCTATAAAAGGTGGAGATTATGGTCCATATATTCAATCCGAGAGATTAGATTTATACAAAAAGTATGCACATCAATTAGTTGAAGATGGATATGCATATTATTGTTTTTGCACTTCTGAGAGATTAAAAAAAATTAAAGGTGAAGGTGAACAAACATCTTACGATAGGGTTTGTAGAGAGCTAGATAATGATGAAGTTGAAAGGTTACTTAATCAAGAATATCCGTATGTTATAAGGATGAAATTCCCAATAGATGGAATTACAGAATTCAAAGATGAAATATATGGTAAGGTGAAAGTTAAAAACAGTGAGATAGATGACCAAGTTTTATTAAAATCAGATGGATATCCAACATACCATTTTGCTGTAGTTGTAGATGATTATCTAATGGAGATTTCTCATGTGTTCAGGGGGAGAGAATATCTATCTCAGACTCCTAAAAATATCTTCCTCTATGATGCTTTTGGTTGGGAAAAACCTAAATGGGTCCATCTCCCTCATCTTTTAAATCCTGATGGTGATGGAAAACTGAGCAAAAGCAAAGGGGCTATGTCTGCTCTGTCATATTTAAGAAAGGGCTATTTAACAGATGCTATTATAAATTATTTGGCACTTTGTGGATGGGCTCCTAGTGCTGAATTTGCTAAACAAGATGAAATTTACACATTCGAGGAGCTATGCGACCTTTTTTCAATAGACAGAATGAAGAAATCTAATGCCAGATATGATGAAACAAAACTCAATCATATAAATGGTAGGCATATAAGGGGGATGGATTTAGATGCTTTAGTAGAATATGTCCTCTATTGGGCAAAAGATTTGGTTTTGAAAGATTTTAAAGGAGATAAATTTGATGGATTAGAAGATTGGGAAATAGATTTGAGAAAACAAGTTGAGAATTATTTGCCTCTTTGGGAAGGGGATTTAGAGTATTTTAAACAAGCTTTGTCAATGGAATTTGAGAGATTAACCTATTTTTCAGAACTACCTGATACATTAGACTTCTTTTATGATGAAGAACTTTCTTGGACAGAGGAAGATTGGAATACAAAAAATCATTCCAAATTTGAATTAGCAGATGCATTAGAAGCGATGATTCCTAAATTGGAAGAAGCTTTTGAAAATGGAAAAAGTTTTAATCACGAAAAATGGGAAAACACTGTGAGGGGGTATGCTGATGATTTGGGTTGGAAGCATGGAGATCTTTTTATGGCTATCCGTTCGGCGACTACAGGTAGACTTAAAAGTCCTCCTTTGTTAGATTGTTTTAAAATAATGGGTTGGGACAGAGTTAAGCGGTTTATGTTACAATCTGTTGTATGGTTGAGGAATAATTAAGTTTTTGCCGGATCGTCTAATCGGTAGGACGACGGTCTCTGGAACCGTTAATCCTGGTTCGAGTCCAGGTCCGGCAATATCTTTTATTTTTTGGTTTATGAAACAGAAATATAGAATTCGGAAAGCTAAAACTAAAGAGGATGTCTTAGGTATAATAGATGTACAAGCGGCTGTATGGCTATGTAGTTATGAAGACAAGAAGAAGGGTTTAACTAAAGATGTGATTTTAGAACACCTGGAGGATGAATATCGTGAAGAAAAAACGGATGAAGTTGTGGCAGAATATTTGGAAGATGAAAATTCTAGAACATGGGTAGCTATTAATGAGGACAATCATGTTGTCGGATATATATCTTGTAAAAAACATCCTGATTCTGAGACCGGTTCTTTTGTTGTTTATGTTTTACCTGAATATCAAGGAATAGGTTTAGGCAGAAGGTTAATGAAAAAGGGTCTTAGTTGGTTGAAAGACCAAAAATATCTTGAAATTATGGTTTTTAAACAAAATAAAAAGGCTCTTGAAATGTATAAAAAAATGGGGTTTGAAGACACTGGAGAAGAGAAAGATATAGATATCAAAAATTTTGAAGGTGAGGGAACATATATTGTAATGAGAAAATATAACTAATCTTTTGGTTTACCAACAGGCATAATGTATAATGGATTTTCCTCTTCGCTGAGTCGAAGTATTTGTGCAACCTCATCATCATTGAATGCTCCTACTGCAACAGTTGCTAATCCTAAACTCTCGCATTGTAAGTAAATATTTTGTCCAGCGTGACCAGCTTCCATGTGTACATATTGCTCACCTCTGGTTCCATAGCGTTGCGTAGTTCGCTCATAAACTGCGGTAATTATGATATTTACTGGGGCTTGATTTATAAAATCCTGTCCAAGTGCAGCATTACTAATTTCCTCGCCTTTATCTTTATCAATTTTATGTATTAGCGAGTGATTTTTAGGATTATATTTGTATATACCTGGAGTTAATTCTTCAGCGTCACTAACATTAATGTATACTTCAAGAGGGTATGTAGCTCCAGCTGATGGAGATGCTCTCTTAGAATCTTGTGAGTCAGTTATACCTTGTGCTGACCATAACAATTGCGAAATTTCTTGGATTGTTAAGTCTTCTTCTATAAAACTTCTTACGCTTCTTCTATCTACCATAGCTTTTTCAACAGAAACCTCACCGTCTTTCTCTGGCTCGGGGAGCAATATTTCTTCTTCATTTTCTAATACTAAGTCATCAAAATATTCCATATTTCCTCCTGTATTTTTAATATTATATACAAAAAATATGGCACCTATCACCAATAACAATATAGGTAACAGAATGAACAAGATATTTTTTAGATTTATTCTCATAGTTCTCTGTTATGTTTATAGCATAAAAACTACGTATTGCAAAAGTTGTTTGTTTGACATCTGCTCCTATATTCCTTATATTAAAACATATGGGTAAAAAAAACAAAAAGGTTCTCATTTTAGAAAACGAGCCCCCTTTAGCTAGGGTTTTGAGGCTTAAAATTTCTAATAGAGGGGGTGAATGTGAAATCGCTGAGAAAGCAGAGGATGCTTTGAAAGAATTGCGTAAAAAAGATTATGGATACGTAATATTAAATATGCTCTTACCTGATATGGATGGTTTCAAATTTTTAGAAAAGATACAGAATCTTAAGCAGAGGGGCACAGTAAACAAAGATTTAAACGTTATAGTATTTTCATATCTTACCCAGGATAGTGATGTAGAAAGCATAAAGGAATTAGGGGCTGGTAAAATTTTCAAGAAAGGTAAAGATCAGATAATAGACATTATAAATTGTGTAGCATAGAATATCATTATGAAAATTACAGACGTATTAGTTGTAAAAATGCTTGAGGAGCAAAATTATGTTACTCAGGAGGATATTGAGAAAGCCAGGGCTGAGCTTGGCAAAAATAGGGAGGTTGAATATCTTTTGAATAAAAAAATTTTAAATAGAGACTTAATAGCTCAGGCAATTAGTGAGTATTTAGGCATAGAATATTTTAAACTTAATTTCGAAGAAATAGGTGAGGATAAATTAAGTAAGATTCCGAGAGATATAGTTGAGAGATATATGGTGATCTATCTTGGTGAGACTAAAGATACAGTAAAGATAGCATTGGGTAAACCTGAATTAGTTGAAGAGTTTGCGCCTGAGATTACAAGGATTTTTCCGGATAAGAAGCTAGATATTAAGTTTATTCTTGAGGAGGACTTTGCGGAGTTAATGTTTCAATACAAAAGGCCTTTACAGGATAGATTTGAAAAATTGTTAAAAACAAGCAAAGCAACAACACATATATTCGAAGAGATATTAGATGAGGCGTTTAATCAAAAAAGTACAGATATTCATATGGAGCCTCAACATGATGGTAGCGTAATAATCAGATTTAGGTTAGATGGTTTTTTGGAAGAAATGGCTTCTGTTGATTCACAAGTATATTCCAAGATTATCAATAGGGTAAAAGTTTTAAGTAAGTTAAGGATTGATGAGCATCGCGCAGCCCAGGATGGTGCTATTCGAATTAGTAACGATAATTACTCAATGGACTTAAGGGTCTCAATTATTCCAATTTTAGAAGGTGAAAAAATTTCAATAAGGATTCTTTCAAACTATGTTAAAAGTTTTTCTTTAAGTGAGTTAGGTTTGTCTTCTGAGGATCAAGAGATGATAAGGAAAGTTTCGAATGCGAAGCAAGGGATGATATTGAATACTGGTCCTACAGGATAAGGTAAGACTACTACTTTATATGC
Organism: Candidatus Dojkabacteria bacterium; assembly: GCA_003554185.1. Lineage (GTDB taxonomy): Bacteria > Patescibacteriota > Dojkabacteria > SC72 > T1SED10-24 > T1SED10-24. Next base: position 5,418 of record PWFU01000078.1, on the reverse strand, counting down.
TGTATTAAAAAATATTCAAAATTCAACTTTGAATATCACCACAATTGAAGATCCAGTGGAATATAGGGTCCCTGGTATTAATCAGATTCAGGTAGACCCTGTTAACGATATAACATTTGCTAAAGGTTTAAGATCCATAGTGCGGCAAGATCCTGATGTTATTTTAGTTGGTGAAATCAGAGACTATGAAACGGCAGAAATTTCTGTTAATGCTGCTCTAACAGGTCATTTGTTGCTCTCGACTTTCCACACGAATGATGCCGCAACAGCAATTCCTCGTTTAATTGAGATGGGGATAGATCCTTTTCTCCTTTCATCAACATTGAGTTTGATAATATCACAGAGATTGGTCAGGAGGATATGCTTAAATTGTATAACCAGTCGAGAATATACTTACGAAGAGTTAAAATCTCAAATCTCGGATCCTAAAAGATATTTTCCAGAATCTCCTGTAAGACTATATACGGGGAATGGGTGTTCTAATTGTAATTATACTGGATATAAAGGTAGGATAAGTGTCTATGAAATGATATATGTTGATGAAAAAATGAAGGAACTAATTGAGACATACCCTACAACTGATAAGATTTGGAAAGTGGCTAAAGAAGCTGGCTCAAAGAATTTCTTTGAAGAGGGTATGCAAAAAGTAAAGCAAGGATTGAAAACCTTAGATGAGTTGCTAAGAATTGCACCTGTAAATCTTGTAAAGAAATAGATATGCCATCTAATAAACAAGAAAGTAATAAAAAACTAGGGTTATTTTCCAAGGATCTTAATATTAATAGGCATAAGGAAGTTTTCTTCGAAAATTTTGTATTAATTGTTTCTGCTGGGATAAACGTATTAGAGGCATTGGATAACCTTCATCAAGAAACTAAGAGTGAGCATATGAAGATGATTATACAAAGTATGATTGATGATATAGAAGATGGAAGTAGTCTTTGGGCAACATTTAAGAAACACAAAATTTTGTCTCAAAACCACCTAGCAATTGTTCAAGTGGGAGAAGATTCTGGTAAATTGATTAAAAATTTAAATATAATCTTAGATCAAAAGCGTAAAGATAAAGAGATACAATCTAAACTTAAAAGTGCAAGTCTTTATCCTGCAATTGTATTTACATTATTAATTATTATAGCTGGTATTGCTGTAGTATATTTTCTCCCTTTGTTAACTAGAATGTATCAAGAGTTGAATGTGGAGTTGCCTGGTATTACACGGTATTTAATATCTATTGGAGATTTTTTTGAAACATATGGTTTGTTTGTGGTTTTGTTAGTTTTAGTATGTATGATTCTTCTAGTCTATTTCACATTTTATTATCCAAAGACAAGGCATGTGGGGCAGAATCTTATGTTCAGAGTACCCGGCTTTGGTAAGCTACTCAAATATGCAGAATTTTCTCGAATGGGATATTTTGTTAGTAATCTCTTGGATAGCGGATTTTCTGTCAACGAGACGTTTAGAATACTTGCTGATTCGACAGAGTTAATAATGTATCGTAGATTGTATGAGCATGCTTTGGAGCATATAGAGGATGGAGCCCCTTTTTCAGAGATATTTAAAAACTATCCGAATATAAGTAGATATATGCCAATTGCTGTAAGACAAGCAATAGCATCTGGAGAAAAGACGGGTAATTTAGACACAGCGTTTGAGCAAATCCACTATTCTTATCAACGAGAACACGACTATATGTCAAAGAATTTGGGAACTATGTTTGAACCATTTCTTCTTCTAATTGTATTTTTGGGGGTCGCATTCTTAGCAATTGCTGTTATTCTGCCTATTTATAATTTAGTTGGTAATTTAGATACTGGTATGGAATACAGGCCTGAACCTCAAGAAATTGAGGAAGCAAAACTAGTAGGAAAAGAAAGAGAGGAAGTAGAGGAGAGAAAAGAAGAATCGCCAGAAGATACTTCTGAGCTTGTTGATTTAAACACTCAAGATAAAGTTATGGGGGCAGTGGAGGTTTTATCACGTGCAGGGTTTGAAAGTTTTGCGGTTTATGACGGTATAGAAGGTGATGTTGTTGGGCAAGTTGAGCCTGAGACGGTCCTTGATTATATTAAAAAGGAAGATTATTGGTATAAGGTTGTTTCTCAAGAGTTTGGTGAAGTATGGATTAGGTCAGAGAATGTTGAAAAAATTAATGAAGATTTTTAATAGATATGAAAAAATGTGTAAAAAATATACATCCACAACTTTGTTTGAGGTTTTGTTGGTAATAACCCTGGTCATGTTTTTAACTGGTTTGTCCGCGGCTATTTTACCTCGTTTTTTACTTTCCTATGAGGTAGATTCTGCTGTTCATATAACTACTCATGCTTTTAATAGCGCTAGGACTTATGCTATGGCTTCAAGGCATGATTCCGATTGGAGCGTTAAGATATCCGATTCTCAGGCTATAGTTTTTAAAGGGGACGATTTTGAACAAAGGGATGATTCCTATGATCAAGTTTTTAGTTTCCCTAGAGGGGTCAATATCTCAGGCGAAAACAAGTATGTTTTTTCTAAAGTATATGGAGATTTTGATTTTACTCAAGGTGCTTCTGAAATAGTATTTGGAGACCATAGTTCTCAACATAAGGTTAATATAAATGAAAAAGGTATATATTCATACTAGAAAAACATATAGGGCTATTAGTCTTTTAGAAGTAATCTTATCGATATCTATACTTGCTTTTGTTGTATTGGCTGTTGTAGGTATAGTTGGGGCAGTAGTTCAAGATGCTTCAGATTCTGTAAACAGAAACAAAACGATATTTCTAGCTGAAGCTGGACATGAATATGTAAGAGATTTAAGAGATGCATATTTTGAAGATTTTAGAGCAGATTTTTATCTTCGGTTTGATGGAGAAGAGAGTTATGTAGATCTTAATAATAGGGAGGATTTTGATATTGATGATCAAATAACTATTACTGGTAGGATAAATCCATCTCAAGAAGATACCCAAGGATACGTTTTGTCCAAACAAACCTGGTTTGAATCAGGAGGTGGAGGGCCACCAGGAGGTGGGCATCCCCGTAAGGGAGGCTATGGACTTTATTGGGATGGTGAAAATAACAGACTAGGGTTTTACACAGGTCATACGGATGTGGAATATAGTGAGGAAGTTTTTACAGGATATGATGAATGGATCCATGTTGGTGTCACCCTAGATAATGAGGAGAATTTATCTTTCTATAAAAATGGTGAGTTGGTAGGTACTCAGGAGGATGTAGAGTTGAGGTCAAACGAAGAACCTCTTTATTTTGGTAACAGGCCTCAGGGTGGTGAGCCATCTCATCTGTTTGAAGGTTTGTTGTTTGATTTGCGTATATATGATGAAGCTTTGCAGCAAAGTGATATCGAGTTATTGCATGATGGAGATAATATTCAAAGTGGCTTAATAGGCCATTGGATGTTGAATGAAGGTTATGGAGAGACAGTTTATGACAAAACAGCTAATGGGAATAATGGCGATATAAATGAGGCAGAATGGATTCAAGAAGGTTTTTCTCTTGAAAATTGGTCCGGTGTGGATAATACATTTTTGTATTCCAAGGGAGTAGAAGCTTTTGTTAATTGTGATCATGAAGAGGACTTTGATATTACTGATGAGATATCTATTTCCGCTAGAGTAAAACCCTCTCAAGAAAATATGCAGGGTTATGTTTTATCTAAGGAAACTTGGTCTGGAGAAGGAGGGTATGGATTATACTGGGATGGTGAAAATAATAGGCTTAGGTTTTATCATGGTAATGAACAGGTAGCATATAGTGCGGAAACATTTACGGAATATGATGAATGGGTTTACGTCGGTGTTACATTAAATAATGATGGAGATTTATCTTTTTACAAAAATGGTGAACTTAAGAATACTGTTTATAACGTATATTTAAATTCAAACGAGGATCCCCTATATATTGCTGATAGGCCCCAGGGGGGAGATTCAGTCCATGTATTTGAAGGGTTTTTACACGATGTACGCTTGTATGATAGATCTTTAGAAATTAATGAGTTAGATATTTTACATAGTGGTGGTGATGTTGAAAATAATTTGTTGGGACATTGGAACTTAAATGATGGTTATGGACATATTGCCAAAGATTATTCTAACAACGAAAATGACTGTGAAATCAATGATCCTGAATGGTTTAAAAGAGATGAATTTGGATTTTTAAACAGAGAGATTAGGATTTATGAAAATGAAGATGATCCTAATTTAAAAGAGGCCAGTGTAGAAGTTAATTATAGAGAAGATAGACAAATGATTGAAACCCGGCAGCTATTAGGTAATTGGTAATAAATAACTATATGAAATTTTATGGGAAAGAGCAAAAAATCAAGAAAATATGAGTCTATAACTATCTTTGAAATTATTTTATATATGACAATATTTGTTATTTGTATTTTTGGCATAACTGTTATTTTTGTTTTAATACAGGAAAGTAAAACAAATGCTCAGATAATAGAGGAGATTAATTATCAGGGCAAAAAGATTATTTGGGAAATTAGCAGGGATGTTAGGCAAGGAAGCAATATTGAAGTTTATGATGAGGAAATAGTAATAGATAATGATTCCTATTACTTAGAAGATGATACTATATATTTTATACAGGAAGGTGAACAAGAGATAGAATTTTCAGCAAATAGGGTGGTAGTAAAAGAATTTAATGTTGAAGAAGTTTCTCTAAGCGAAGAAGGGAATTTAGTACAGATTGATGTTCTTCTAGGGTCTGTTTTTTCAAGAAGTGATTATGAGGTAAGATTTTATGGTAAAGCATATTCTAGGAATTAAAATAATTGGATTAGTAAATTATGTCTAGAAATAAGAAATATAGAAGTTTTGTAGCATTATTCAGTGTGATAATGGTTTCTGCTATTATTATTGTTTCTGCTATCGGTATTTTAATTATTCAATCCTCAAGAATCTTATCAGAATCCACAATAGGGGATTCTCATATTGCAAAATTAAATGCTCAATCTTGTGTGGAAGCTGAATTAGGGGAATTAAAACAAGGAGGAAATTTAGGTTGTGTTTCACCTATAGAAATGAATAATGGGGTTTGTGAGATTATAGAAACACAGGACTTAGAAAATGGCGGTATTATAAAATCGAAGGGGGAGTATAGAGATTCATTATATAGGCTTAGAGTTGAATTTGAGATCGAGTCTGAAGCTGCAGAGTTGGAGATTAATCTTATAGAATGGGCGGTTGTAGTGATGCTACCCTGAATGATAGTTTAAGTATTTTTCAACTTTAGAATTCTTGAACTGCCTATATAAATTAAGAATATATTTATTTATGAATGGCTCTAGACTAACAAATTGACCTGTGATAGTCTAGAAATATGCGTGACAAAAGGAAAATCAGCAAACATAATATAGAAAAAATTATCAAGCATTTTTGTATAGATATAAATGCTACT
>PWFU01000098.1 GCA_003554185.1 Candidatus Dojkabacteria bacterium | reverse complement strand
ATTGCACCGCTTTGTGGCGGTGCACCGTAGCCAGTATCGCGGGAATGTTGACAGCTGTTCTGGCAGCCAAAGTTGCTTCGATTTTGGTCCCACCGGCCGCCTGGATTGCTGTTTGCACCACCTGGGCGCTGTTGGCTGTATGGCTGTGGGCGCCCAACAACAGCGAACGGCCGGTGCATGATTCGCGGAGGCGCAGGCGTTTACGCAAGCGAGCTTTGAGCTTGGTGATATTTCTAGGCGTGGCTTTTTTCTATCCCTTTCACAGCGGCATAGAACAGCTGCAGATACTTGCCGTGGCGGGAGCTACGGGGCTTGTAGCAGGGGCGCTGCTGATCTCTCCTCCCGGATTTCAGTTAATTAACTGGTGTGACCAAAAAATGCAACATCTGTATTATACATTCAGCTCTTCCGGCAAAGGAGGTGAAACAGATGAAAAAAATATTAATTAAACTTATGGCCATGTCATTGACGTCACTGTTGATGGTGCTGGCCTTCGCCGGTGCGGCATCCGCATCTTCTTATATTTTCCACGAGCCGCAAGTCCCGGCAAAACTTCGCAAGTAGTAGTATGAAAGAGGTTTAGAGAAAAATGCAAGAATGGCTAAAAAAACGAGAAGCTGATGTGGCAGAGCAGGCATTAGTTGCCCACATCTTTGCTTATTTGCTCGCAGTAGTAATCTTAATTAGTAATTTACCCAGAGAGTACGGTGTTAATACATTTGCCGCTTTGCTGGTTAGCACCTTAATCCCGGCAACAGTTTTAATACTCATTGATTACAATTTTTTGCAGAAAGACTATGGACAAAATGTTATCTTTGCCTGGAACGTAACAAAATATGTAGCACTTTTTATAGTCATAACGTTAGCATTTACAATCTACCCGGGTGAATCCCTTTGGGTTAAAAGCGTCCTTTATCTACTGCCGACTGTGTTGTCCTGCATTACCCTTGGCCAAAAATGGGGCCTGGTTTTTGCCGGGCTTGCTGTGGTAAGCATCTATTTATTTTCGCTAGCTCTCGATTTCACCGGGAACCGGATTGCCGAAGTAATCCTGGTTCTCGGTGGTATTTTTTTTCTTGTCACCTGGCTTCTGGGCGGAACCCTCAGGGTTGAGAAAGAAACCACGGAAAGGTTTGCCAAGCTGGCCGATGAGCACAAACAAGCGGAAAAGAAAATACAGGAAGCAAACAAGAACCTGGATCAGATTATTGAGTTTTTACCGGATGCGACTTTTGTGATTAATCAAAACGGCATTGTTGTAGCCTGGAATAAGGCTATGGAGGAGATGACAGGCATACCTAAAAATAATATTCTCGGTAAAGGTAACTATGAGTATTCTATCCCCTTTTTAAAGGAGCGCAAGCCGAGTTTAATCGACCTGCTCTTGATACCTGAAAGCGAGTTTAATAAACATAAGCAAGAATATGAAGCCATTGACTGGAAAGGAAACGTGCTTTTTAGCGAGACTTATGTCCCGGGAATATACAAGGGTCAGGGGGCCTACCTTTGGTCCAGGGCCTCAAAGCTATACGACAGTGAAGGCAACGTCACCGGGGCTATTGAAACCTTGCGTGATGTTACCCAACGTAAAAAGGTGGAAAAGGATCTGATTTACCAGAAAGAAGCATTTGAAGCTTTGTTTAAAAACTCTACGGAAGCAATAGTTGCTTTTGATGAAAACCACCGGGTCATTGATATCAACCAGAACTTTTGTGACTTGTTTGGCTATAATTTAGAAGAGATAAAAGGAAAAGATGTAGATGATGTGGTGGATATTGCTAAAGAAAGATCTCTTTCCAGGCATTACACAAGTACTGTTGTGCAAGGGGAAAACGTTTTTGCAGAAGGGATTCGTTATACAAAAGAAAGCAAGCCTCTCGAGGTTTCCATTAAAGGGGTTCCTATTCTCATTGACGGTAAGTTCTCTGGAGGTTACGGCATTTATACCGATATATCGGAGCAAAAACGTTATGAACGAGAGTTAAAATATTTAAGTCTGCATGACCAGTTGACCGGTCTTTACAACCGGGCTTACTTTGAAAACGAGCTTGACCGTTTAGACAAAAGCAGAGATTATCCGATTACCGTTATCTCAGCCGACTTGGACAACCTGAAGATTATAAATGACGCACTCGGCCACGATACTGGCGATGAGTTTTTAAAAGTATGCGCCCAGGTTCTGAAAGAATCGCTTAGAGATTCGGATATCCTGGCCCGCATAGGAGGAGATGAATTTGTGGCTCTCCTCCCCCGGACAACTAGAGAAACCGGCGACAAAATAGTGAATCGTATCTTTTCGCAAGTAGATCTTTACAACCGGGAACATAAGGGGCCATTTTTCCTTGGTGTATCCGTTGGTTTATCCACTGCTGAAGATGAAAGCAAATCACTTGAGGGAACGTTTAAAGAAGCTGACAATCTGATGTATCGTAATAAATTGCAACGCGGGGTAAGCGGTGGTCGTCAGATGATTAATTCGCTAATAGCAATGCTTGGTGAAAGAGATTTTGACACCGAAGGTCATGCCCGTCGGCTTGAAGAGTTATCTCGCAAAATGGGAGAATCGCTCAATTTATCTAAAAAACAACTGTCCAATTTGAGTTTGCTAGCCCAGATGCATGATCTGGGTAAAGTGGGGGTTCCAGATAAAGTTTTGTTTAAAGAAGAAACTCTTAATGAAGAAGAGCGAAGGATAATGCAACAGCATTCAGAGATAGGTCACCGCATTGCCCGGACTTCTACAGATCTTTCTGAAATAGCCGAGCTGATTTTAAAGCACCATGAGAACTGGGACGGCAGCGGGTACCCCTTAAGGATCAAGAAAGAAGAGATCCCAGTGGAATGTCGAATCCTGGCTATTGTCGATGCATATGATGCCATGACCAGTGACCGTCCTTACCGAAAATCCATGAGTCAAGAAAAAGCGGTAGAAGAGCTCAAAAGAAGCGCTGGTACTCAGTTCGACCCCAACCTGGTGGAAATTTTCTTATCCATTTTGGAAGATAATATGGTAAATGATTGAAATGAGATATCCAACTACCGCCACCCGGCCTGCATGACGCAGAAAGAGCTGGCCAAAAAGCTAAATGTTGACCCACCCACGTTGGCCAGATGAGAGAAAGAAGAGAAAAAGCCGCAAAAAAATTATTATTACTGTTAGAAGCTAGTTTAAATTAATGCGTTAGTTTACTTAATAATGGAGAGTATTTTAAAGATGATTGGTTTATAAACAATTAACTGTTATTAGCTAACTGTGATAGTTGACTGTAAATATTGTAGTCATTGTCAGTTGCTAAGCCTGTTTTTAATAATTTAGTGGAGCAATTAAGAGCTTCGGATAGTTTTCTATCTATCTTAAATCCGTATAATAGCACGATATGATTTAGCCGCAATCTGCATAGGAGAAATAGGAATAGAATTCATCCATTCTTCAAAACTTCTAGCACTCTCATCAAGATTTATGGCGATTTTCGCTGCTTTTTCATAATCTGCTATTTTGTAGAGAGTTTCAGCATAATAGCATAAGTGCGGTTCATACTCAGAGATTGACTCAAATACAGGTTCTAGCAATTGAATTCCTCTTTTGAGTTTTCTATTGAGTCAATGTGATCTAATAACCTTACAACTCGCCGTCGCCAGTCTGACAGAACAGAAACTGACACTCTGACTTCGACCGGAATCTCAGATTGTCCAGCCAACTGCCACCTGGATGTCCAGTCGAATCCATATGGTTTGCATATTAGGCAAGGCTCAAGGTCTATTTCAACAGCTTCCTTCCATGATCTCAGTAGTCAGTGGTAAGCTGGTAAATGTAGGCAACAACTTGACATGAACGCCTGTGATACTTGCCATATGAACCTACAACTGGCTTTTCATCGTAGAATTTACTCAAGTTATTATTCCTCCTTAGGCGTACAGTGTTTAATTAATAAGTATACCTGATTGGGTTTGCTGCGCCGCGTTTGCGATATTCCTCCGGAACACGTTTGTGCAGGTATAAATTTTTTGTATCTTGAGATGCTTCTTTGCCAACAAATCCGTAACGACCGGACAAACTTGTTCTTCCGGAAAAGATTTCTTCTGTAGCTCTCTCCCAAGCTATCCTGAGGTGAAAGGCACCAGAAAAGCAAAACAGGTGGAACATTTATTACGGCATTACCGGGAAGTATTAGACTTAAGGGAATATTCCAAGTTTGCTTTGACGCAGCTTTATGAGGTTTAGAGAGAACTGCTAATAGAGATAGGTGAAGAGCTAAAAGAGGAAGGGCGACTTAATGAGGCGATGGACATCTTTTTCGTACGCTACGCCGATATCCGTTCAGGGAAAAACCTGCAAGAGATTGTAGAAAGTAATAAAGAAACTTATAACCGTTATAGTAACATGGCCGCCCCTCGTCTATTGGCAAGCATCGGTGAAAGCATTTTTGCGGCAGTAGAAGAAAAAGAAAGCACCTTGTCAGGCGTATCGGTATCAGCGGGAGTTTATGAAGGCAGAGCAAGGGGGCTTCATTCACCGGAAGAGGGTGCCAAACTAGGAAAAGGAGAAGTATTGGTCACTAAAGGCACCAACCCTGCCTGGACTCCCCTGTTTTTAAACCTGGGGGCCATCATCATGGAGACAGGAGGCCCCATAACTCACGGTGCGGTGGTTGCCAGGAAATACGGTGTGCCGGCTGTAGTGGGGGTAGGAGATGCCACTGAAATAATTAAAGAGGGGCAAAGGGTTCGCGTAAATGGTGAATCCGGGCAGGTAGAATTGCTAGACCAGTAGTTTACTTCATAGAGAAAGGTAAAGCAGCTATGAAAAATCAAAATTTGATTATATTGCTTATCAGTTTGGTTGTTGCAATGATGGGATACGGATTAGCAATGCCGGTCCTGCTTTTTTACATCGACACCCTGGGAGACAGAGGAATTCATTACAAAATTCGGCGAAGAAAAAATTTGTTTTACTGGCTATGCTGGGCAGCAGTGCCGGATTTGCCTTGATCTTGATGGCGGGAACTTTTGCGACAATCCTGCTGGCAATGCGTTTTTTTATCCTGCTCAATTCCTTGTTAAAACCTACCGCTCTCGCATATGTGTCTAAATATGCTACAGGTAACCAGGGGCAGGCAATGGGTATAGCGGAATCGTACATGAGCTTAGGAAGAATCATGGGACCGCTTTGGGGTGGTGCAATTTTCGATGTTAACCTGCTGTTGCCTTTCTTAAGCGGGGTATTGTTTTTTTCGCAGCGTTCCTTGCCTCCTTGAAGAAAATAAGGGCGAAAGTAAATCTTGAGTTAACTGCCTATAATAAAGAAATTAACCCATAAGATACTTTTAAATAGGGCCTGGTGAATAGATTTGGCAGGAAAAATGTCATGAAGGAAAGTTGCGCAAACAGCCGGGGAAAAGTAGCGGAAAACATTCCCCCGGCTGTTGATTAAATTGCCTGAAATGAAAACTCTGTTCGCAGCTGTTTCAGGTAAAAACTGCAGCGGCTTGGCCTCATTTTTCTCTTTTTTACAGCTCTAAAGATCAGGTTGCTTTTTTGAGCCCTGGGTAGACGAAGTAGAGCTCAGCCAGGATTGCCACGATAATGCAGATTATGGCTATGGCGATTACCACTGGGTACTGCCCGCCAAATTCAGCCGGGCTGATATGTTTACTCAATATCCCGGTGAAAGACCAGATCAGGACCAGCCCGTAAGCGAAGTTCCTGAATTTAATAAGCCAGTTTATCCCGATAGCCAGGGCGATAATTAGCAGGACGACCGTCCAGAACTGGCTGGCAATCCCGGTCCACCCGATGCTGACAAAGAAGGTGACGAAGTTAGCAATAGTGGCTACGGTAATCCAGCCAAAGTAGACCCCGAAAGGCACCTTGATAAATCCTTTTTCATTGAAACTCAAACTTACCCCGGAAATGATCGTGGCGATCATGTAGAGGCAGGCGAGCACCACCAGCATCAGGAGCAGTGAAAGCCAGATTACATCGTAATGCCAGGCGAGGATCCACAGGCCATTGGCCACGGAAGAAATCGAGAAATAAATGCCGATTTGTTGAAACAGCGCCGTCCGGCCTGCTCCTTTGTCGGCCTGGAACAGGCCCAGCTGGTATAAGGTGTAACCTAATAAAAGCAGGTAAATCAGGCCCCAAATACTAAAGGTGATCGTAGCCGGGGCGAAGAGATCAAAGTACATGTCGGATACTTCTCCGGTAGTTATTCCGCCGATGGGCAGGGCATTAGCAAGCCCATTCATCAGAACCATAAACAGGTAGGTAACTACCACTGCTATCTTGATGAAAAAACCTTTGTTTTTGTCCATTTTTACACCCCTTTATCGATAATTAGTTCGCAATTACAATTAAATCATACTTACTTTGTTTATGCAAAAGATTGCCACAACTGTTAACATAAACTTGGTTTGTTCAGTCCGGTTTGAGCGGCCTGCCCTTAATAGATCAAGTTGAAAAAGCTGCGGAGAATATTACCTGTCGTTTGTCTGGCAAACCGCCCCTGCGGGTTTGCAACCTTTTTTAAGTGAGCCTACATCTTGGTGTGCAGCAAGAGGTTGACAAAACGTTCCATCGCTTCTTCCTGGCTTTCTCCTTTTTCCCGGGCTTCTTCCAGGCAGGTCATGAAAAAGTTGGCCATGACCAGCTTGGTGACCCCTTCCAGGGCAGAATGCACCGCGCTGAGCTGGGTGACGATATCTTCGCAGTCCTCACCATCTTCAACCATACGCCGCACGGCCCGGATTTGGCCCTCCAGCCTGGAAAGCCGGTTGGATACCTTTTTTTTGGTTTCATTATTCGTTTCCATCTAATCACCCTTTCGAAGAAGCAGGGGGACGGGGGTTCTGCTTCCTTACTCGGTTTTATGTGTTCACCTATTGATAAATTCGCGTGTCAAGAAAACGGGCTTCTTGACAATATTTTTGGTATTATTAATCCCTTTTATCACTTCCTTCACTGATCTTAGTTAAAGTTTTCATAATAAATGTTTGCTTGCGGGATTCCTTTTGCTTTCAGCAAATGCATGGCGGCGTCTGCCATCTGGGCAGTGCCGCAGATATACACTTTTGTTTCCGGCGAGAAATCAAGTTCTTTTAAGATATCGGTAACATAGCCTTTTTGATAATTGCCGCTGCGGGGCCGGGAAAGAATCTGGTAATAATCAAAATGGTTGTTGCCTTCTGCCATGGAGGCGAAGTAGTCATCGTAAATCAGGTCTTCTTCATAACGGGCCCCGTAGAGCAGAACGGCTTTGCCGGCGAAGGGGTATTTTTGGCGGTCAAAGAAGTCCTGGACGGTTGATACAAAGGGGGTGATCCCGATGCCGTTGGCGATAAAAAGTAGCTCCCTGCCCGAGGGATCCACCCGCAGTT
>PWFU01000075.1 GCA_003554185.1 Candidatus Dojkabacteria bacterium | reverse complement strand
ATCTACGTGCAGTATTTTATCCATTTCGTCACTCAAGCACAGCTCTGCGGACATTAGGTAACTGACGGCGTTCGTGTACGAATTACCTGACGTAGTTCGTAATATTTTGTGTGATAACTGATGGCGTTCGTAATGGTTTTTTTAATGCGTGAGTATGTAAAATAAGTGTGTCTGGGTAATGGTGATAACTGACGTAGTTCGTAATACGAAAGTCAGGGGGTAGGAGAAACGTCGTCGAATGGATCATCATCCTTAAACCTTTTACATGACATGATACCAATAATGAAAATAAAACCATAAAACACTTTGTGGCCTGAAAGGAAACAAAAGAAAATAATATATCAAACGCTGATTGTGTACGATCTACTTCAGTTAACTGATAGTGTTTGTGTATGAACTACCTAACGATGTTCGTAAAAATAATGAGGGGAACAGACGACATTAGTAATGATTTAAGGGGGACTTGGTGAAGGATTTTCATGGTCTAGAAGAGGTAGAAAACAGATGGTTTTGGGATTACGAACAGTGTCTAGTGGATGTGTAGCTATCGTCGTTTTTGAAGCGGTTGAAAACCATAGGATAGTAATATGGCTTAAACTACAAGATTTTATTTGGCCTGATAAGAAACAAAACCAAAAGGATTTTTTATATCTACTTCAATGTATCCCCTATAAAAAAGGGTAAAATATGGGATTTAAGGATTTAAAATTAAAAAATAGCTATTCATCAGATAACTCTGATGTTTTGGAAGAGTTTTATATACCTGTACTATCAGAATCAATTGAATATAAAAGACTCACTGGGTTTTTTTTCTCAAGTTCCCTAGCTGTTGCAGCTAGGGGTATAATTAATTTGATTGAAAATAATGGAAAAATGAAAATTGTATCAAGTGCTTTTTTGAGTAAAAGAGATATTGAAAGTATAAAGAAAGGTATAGAAGAACCAGAGGATCTTATTAAAGAAAATATGTTGAGAAGCATAGATGAAATAAAAAACGATTTTATAAAGAATCATATCAAAGCTTTAGGATGGTTGGTAGCTAAAAATAAACTTGTGATGAAAGTTGCTATCCTTAAAGATGAAGATGGGATCCCAGTAAGTGCAGAAAAAGTTAGTAATACTGGAATTTTTCATGAGAAAGTAGGTATATTAAAAGATCAAGATGGATACCAGTTATCTTTTAGTGGTTCCATAAATGAAACTGGTTCTGCATGGAGGAATAATATTGAGGAGTTTAAAGTTTTCAGAGAATGGAAACCAAGCGAAAAAAAATATTTTAATTTTGACTATGATAAGTTCGATAAATTTTGGAAAAATAATGCAAAACGTTTGGAAATTATCGATATTCCAAAAGCAATTGAAGACGAATTAATCCGGGTTAAGCCCGATTCTTTTTCAAGGCTTAAAGAAAATCTTTCTAGAAGAATGTCATCGAAAAGTAAAAAGATAGAATTATATGATTATCAGAAGGACGCAGTAAATGCATGGTTAAAAAACAGTATGAAAGGATTATTCGAAATGGCAACTGGTACAGGTAAAACATTTACGGCTTTAGGATGTGCTCAAGTTTATTTAAAAAGATTTGATGAAGGCGTGATTATTATATCATGCCCTTTTGGACATTTAATACAACAATGGGTTGTAGAAATTGAAAAATTTGGTCTTACACATCCGATGATTATATGTGATAGTACTAATCAAGGTTGGAGGGACCAATTAGCAGATTTTCTTACAGATATACAGTTAGAAAACAAAAATAATTTAATTGTGTTAACTACCCATAGGACTTTTTCCTCTGAAGATTTTAGAAGTATTTTTCGACAATTTAAAAGTGATGAGAGAACTCCAGTAATGACAATTATTGATGAAGTTCATGGCATAGGGGCGGAAAAAAGTCAAGAAGGGCTTTTAGAGATTTATGATTACCGCCTTGGACTCAGTGCAACACCTAAAAGATGGTTCGACGATGAAGGAACCGAAGCCATTTACAATTATTTTAGGGGCAAAGAAAAAACAGTCGTGTTTGAGTTCCCTCTAAAAAAGGCTATTAACGAAATTAACCCGAGAACTAATAAAACCTTTTTAACACCATACAGGTATATACCAAATTTTGTTTCATTGGAAGAAGAGGAATTAGAAAAATATATCTCATTAACTAAATCTATTGTTGCAAAATATAATAAAGCAAATGGAAAAGAAAAGAAGGAGTTACTTGAGAATCTAATATATTTAAGGGCTGATATAATAAAAGATGCAGAACAGAAATATAAAGTTCTAGATGAAATACTAGATCAATTGGGTGAGAAATTAAGCCATACCATCATATATTGTTCCCCTGGTCAATTTGATAGAGTGATGAGAAAATGTAATGAGAGAAATATTATTGCGCATTCCTTTACAATGGAGGAAGGAACAAATCCCAAGAAAGAATATGGCGGAGTTTCTGAAAGACAACATATCTTAGACCAATTTGGAAAAGGGGTTTATCAAGTTCTAGTCGCCATGAAGTGTTTAGATGAGGGTGTTGATGTTCCCCAAGCAAAAAACGCTATAATTATGGCAAGTAGTTCAAATCCAAGAGAATATATACAGAGAATTGGTCGTGTGATTAGACAATATCCTAGTAAAAAAGAAGCAAACATATATGATATAATAGTTATACCATCTAAATATGATAAAAAAATAAGAGATATTGAAATTAAGATATTCGAGAAAGAATTAAGTAGGTATAAAGAAATAGCAAAAAACGCTATAAACCGTGCAGACGCATTCGATAAAATAGTAAAAGTTAGAGGCAAATTAATGGGTTGAAAAAATGCAATTAAGACGCGTTAATAAGAAGATTAAGGACCATTTAGAAGAAATAAGGGAAGAAGATGAATTAATTGGTAAATTCTTAGATGAACTTATTAAAAGAGAATCTGCAAGAGGAAAAAACTGGCATTATAAAAACGAATATTTAAAATTGATAAGTAAAGCTACAGAGGAATGGGAAAACGATGTTGAGTATTGACAAGATTGAAATAAAAAATTATCGACAATATAGAGACTTTGAAATAACCTTTGATAATAATCCTAGTAAGAACAATTTACATATAATTATAGGTGCAAATGATACAGGAAAGACAAATTTGTTAAATGCCATAAATTGGTGTTTATACGAAGAAGAACCTCATTTGGGGAAGAATAAAGAAGAAATGCCAATTTTAAACACCAATACGATAAATGAAAAAATGAATAAAGGAGCAGAACTTGAGGTTCAAGTTAAAATATATGCAAGAGATGAAGATCATAAACTCAAGTTCATAAGAAATCATAAATATGCCCTACATAAAGGCAATAAAAATCCTGTTTTACAAGATAGGGATTATAAAATTCTACATACTTATCCGTCTGGTAATACAGAAATATATCCTAAAGAAGATGCAGAAGAAATGGTTAATCAATTTATCCCAAAGCATCTTAGAAAATTTTTCTTTTTTGATGGTGAGGAAATTAAAACCTATTTTAAAAGTGAGCTAGCTAGTCAAATAAAAAAACATGTTTTTGATCTATCAAATATAGACCTTTTAGAGAGAGTTGAAGAAAGATTAACAAAATGTCATAAAGATATTAGACGGGATATCTCAAAACTTAATCCTAAACTTGAAAGAATCGAAAAAGAATTGGCAGGGTTTGAAAAAAAAATTGAAAATTTAGAAAATATGAGGGATAAAGCTGAAGAGCAAATGGAAAAGGCTGAAGAAAAATATGAGGAATTAAAAAATAAATTGAGAGGAATGCCCGACCCAGATGATATTCAAGAACAAATTGATAGTTTGGTTGAAAAAAGAGATAAAAGAAGAGAAAAATTGTCAAAATATATTAAAGAAAAGAATGAATTATTATTAGGTCACGTTATTTCGTTTAGTGTGTACCCAGCATGGGAAAATGTTTTAGATATAATTAGAAAAAAAAGAGAAAATAAAGAATTACCACCACCTTATGATCCTGAAGAAGTCCAAAAAATTATAGATGAGGGTTATTGTAGATTATGCCAGAGAGAATTAGATTCAGATTCAATAGGGGATGTAAAAAATCTAATGAATACATTGAAGATAGACTCAAAATTAAATAAAGAGTTACAATCAATGGAACTTCCTATTAAAACAAAGATGAATACCATTAAAGGATTTAAGAAAAAAATAAAAAAAATTAACTCATCTATAAATGATTATGAGGAGGATATAGAAGAATTAAATGAAGAGATTTTTAAATTAGAAGAAAAATTGAAAGGACATGATAATGAGAAAATTGCAGAGCTACATAAAGACAAAGAAGAATGGAAAGAAATATTCAAAGATAAATCACAAACATATCATGATGCTAAAGCAGAAATAAAAGTGGCTAAAAGAGAGAAAAAGAAAAGAGAAGAAAAACTAGATAAAGAAAGAGAAAAAGAAGATAAAGCAGATTATTTAAATCTACAAGAAGATTTTACAAAAGAGGCTATAGATTATGTAGTCAAAATGAAAAAATCTATCATGGATGATACAAGATACCAGTTAGAATCCTTAACAAAAAAGTATTTCTTTGATTTAATTTGGAAAAAGGAAACTTACAAAAATGTAAAAATAGATGAAAACTATAATGTTGATTTAATTCACAAAGATGGTTATAGTTGTTATGGTACGGCAGGAGCAGCAGTAAGACAATTCTTTGCTCTCTCATTTACACTTGCCTTGCATAAGATCTCCGGATTTGACGCTCAATTAATTATAGATACTCCGGTTGGGAGAACATCTGGTAGACACAGAAAAAATTTAGCAGATACTATGAAACAAGTGAGTGAAAATAAACAAATTATCTTATTATTCACACCAGACGAATATGATAAAAAAATTAGTAAGAGACTGGATCCAGTTGCTAGTAACCGATTTAAATTAAAAATGATAGAAGAAGAAAATGAAACTAATTTGGAGGAATTATGATGGGTAATTCATTGGGATATCCAAAAACTGTTGACCGGGCTAAGGAAGACATAAAGAGATACGATTTTTTAGAAAAAGAAAATCTTTTTAGAAATTTTCAGAATAAAGATTATTTTATGCTGGCATTAGCATTTGGATATGCAAATAATTTACGTTTAGCGATAAAAAAGAAAGCTTCTGGCGGTTTTTTTAGAACAGAAACTTTGACCCCTAATGATTGGATGATAATAAAAAGTATTGCAATCACAGAAGAATCAGAAGAAATACTGAAAGAACCTGAGGAAGTTTTTAAGGTAATAGAAGAATATGCACATGGTGGGGTAAAAATATTAGTTGATGAGCAACTCAAAAATATAACATTTGGTTCTACTGAGAAATGGTTAGAAAAATATGTAATTGATTTGTATGATGATATTGGTGAAGACAGGTGACAAAAAAAATACTTTTAGTTGAACCAGATTTTCCTGTACCAAAAAAGAGCAAGAACCATAAAGATTTCCTTCCAGTAGGATTGCTAAAAATAGGTAAAATGCATAAATCAAAGGGAAATAAAGTAAAACTAATAAGAGGGAATAAAAAAAAGGCTGAGATATCAAGAATTGGTGAGGGAGAATGGAATGTCCCTCACGAGATATATATAACTTCTCTATTTACATATTGGAAACCTTATGTGGTTGACTGTGTATCTCATTATAATAATTTATATGACGATAGTGATCATGATCCTGTGATTAAAGTTGGGGGTGTATATGCATCTTTAATGAATGATGATTGTGATAACATCAATGGTGTCGATTTTGCTCACAAGGGGATTATTCCTGAGGCTGAAGAATTTAAACCTGATTACAGTTTGATTGAGCAAAATCCTGAACCTCTAGATTATCAAATAATCCATGCATCAAGAGGATGTCCTAGAGGATGTGAATTCTGCGGCGTAACAGAGATTGAACCGAATTTCGAATCGGAAGGAAGCATCAAGGAAAAAATGGTTGAGGGAAAGAAAAAATTAGTATTTTATGACAACAATTTGTTAATGAACGAAAATATAGATGACTTACTTGATGAGTTAATTGAATTAAAAAAAGAAGGGGAAATAAGATGGTGTGAATCTCAAAGTGGTTTTGATGGTAGGGAATTGATCAAAAATCCAAGCTTAGCTAAAAAAATTAAAAAAGCAGGTTTTAGATACCCTCGTATTGCATGGGATTGGAGTTATGATGAGCACGAAAAAATAAAGAAGCAAATAGATTTATTGATTGAAGCAGGTTATTCAAATAAACAAATTTTTATTTTTATGATCTACAATTGGGAGTTGACATTTAAAGAAATGGAAAAGAAAAGAATAAAGTGTTTTGAGTGGAAAGTACAGATTGCTGATTGTAGGTACCGACCGTTAAATCAAACTTATGATAACTATAATCCAAGAAAGTATAAACATGGTCAATCAAAAGATGATTATCACATACATACAAAATCTGGTTGGACTGATGAAAAGGTTCGGCGGTTCAGGAAAAATGTAAGAATGCAAAATATATGTGTTCGACATGGTTTTAATTTTTATTCCAAAGATCTAGAAAGAATGAGATATTCTAAAGAAAAAATTAAAGAAATAATGAAGAAAACAGATAGGTTGCCATCTAGAGAAAAGAAGATTGAATATTTAGAAAAAGAAGATGTGCATTATTGGTTTCCTGATAAGATTAAATATCCAAAAAAGGAAGAAAAAAGGATGGATAATTATTGTTGATCATCTCATTCATGATACACCTTCTCTCGATGCCACTCCAATGCAAGCTCGGAGGGCCACTTGTTATCTTCTTTGGGAAGAGACATATCTTTTCTTTTAAATGTCGTAACTATACCGTTAGGGTTCTCTTCTTCTATGGTGGATGAAACCATCACATTATATGAATCGTCCACTGAGAGTAAACCTTTATCGAAGAGCCAGTGATGGGTTTTGCACAGCGCTAAGCCGTTCCTGATATCGTCGTTCTGGAACTTATGGAACGGCAAAATATGTGCGGCATCTATAACTGATATGCCAGTGGATGAGATCAGGTGAAAACCGCATACCGAGCAGGTCTCATTGTATGCAGATAATACCGCTCTTCTGAAAGCTGGATCTCTGGAAGGCGTGAAGACGTCTTCTATGTCCCCATGGTTCACAACGAACTCTTCCATGATCATCTCGTTGAGCTTTTCTTCGTATCGGAAGGAGTCGTCCAGATCGTCCAGTTCGGATGCAAGGGAGGTGGCTTCTTCTTCGGAGAAGTAACCGCCGTTGAGGAGGGCCTCGATCAGTTCCGCTCTGGTGGTTTCGTCTTCGATGAGCTCTATGAACTCGTGGTCCACGAATATCCTGTCCACTATCTCGGTCAGGTGGGTAAGAGAACGGGGTTGATGGGGTGTTATACCTTCCTTCAGTTGTACATTCCAGAATCCATCGGACTTCATGTGATACATGGGTAGGTGGATGGGACCAGTTTTTTCATAATCGAGATGGGTCCAAAGGTCTGACCAAGTTTCTCTCAAGTAGATGTTCGGCTGGATATTATTAAGATCCATCTTATCGTTCTTGTTAAGTGTTATCAAAGAGAGTAAAAGGACTGGTTTGTGCGGTGCTTTGCCGACAGTATATCTATTCCTATTCTTATCTACATTTAAGTTTTGAAAGATTTCTTTGTATTTCTCTAGAGCACCGTCTTT
>PWFU01000043.1 GCA_003554185.1 Candidatus Dojkabacteria bacterium | reverse complement strand
GGTAGGTGAGCAAGGTGGGTGTTAGGGATGCAGCAGGGTGGTGGTTTTTGGCAGGCAGCTGGTGTTGTTATGTTATTTGGTTTGGGAGGTTAGGGTGTTAGGTAGGAAAGGAGGTATTAGTATAGGGGTAAGCATAAGTGTAGTTAATGTTAATGGGGTAATAGTTTTTTTAATACATCCAGACCGGAGGGGGGCTTGCGTTCCGTTTTTTGGTAATATTTACCATTGTCAATGGGAGGGGTCTTTTGGATACAGTTGGGGGTATATAATATAGGATAGGGATAGGGTAGGGGGTCGGGTGGTTGACTATAATCTGTCAATATATATGGTTGGTTTTAAAAGGGAAGTAGGGGTGGGGGCTGCCCCGGGGTTGTGGCTGTGGCTGGTAGAGTTTCCATTGTGTCATACATCACGCATGTAAGCACTTAGGGCTGTTGTTTTATATGGACCCTGACGCCGGTATCCGTTCTTAGTTCAGCGGGGGGTGGTGCAGTCCTTAATGATGGGGGAGAGGTGGTGCCGGCTGGAACCGGGGGCAATCCTTTCCCTTCACCACCAGGCTGCTGATAAGATTATTACTGTAAATCATCAACCTGTTTGGGTATGTTCTCGGCCCTCCGCTTGCCCCTGATAGAACCGGAGGTTCTGCCCATTATCTCGGCTATCTCTTTATCAGTGTATCCCCTGTCAACCAGAGATTTTAAGCGGCGTGTTTCCTCTGGACTCCACGTGTTGTATTCTTTTCTGGTCAGGCCCAATAAGTCTATTTTTTTATAAACAGAAGGGGTGGTTCGGTTAAGCTCTTTTGCTATCTCTTCTGTGTATTTCCCATCTTTTATTATTTTACGTAAAAGTTTTTCTTCTTTTTTGCTCCACTTTTTTAGGGGATAGTCCCTTGTTTCAGTTAACTGTAGGTTCTGCTTTTTAATCCGAATGGCATCTGCAGTTCTATCGGTTAAAATATCCTCCGATATTTCTTTTACAGACAGGCCTTTTTTAACCGCCTTTTTTAGCTTTTGTTCTTCCTTTTGGGTCCACTTCTTTTTGGGTTTGTTCTGCAGCCCTATATACCTGCGTTTTGATTCTACGGCCTTCCAGGACCGTTCTGTCCCGAACTTTTCGTTTAGCTTCTGGGCAATCTCCTTGTCGGTATGCCCCTGGTTAAAAAGTTTTTTAAGTGTATCTTTCTGCCGGTCAGTCCAGTGTTTTCCCATAATGACTTCTCCCTCCATTACTTGATATTCTAGAAAAATCAAGAAAAACCTTTGTTTGAAAAATAAGTTAACAGGAAGAGAGAAATAATAACATTGCTGAGCTAGATGAGATAAAAATCAGAATATAATGAAATAAATGAAGGATATTAGATATTTAGCAGTAATTTAATATATAGGGGTGGAAAAATGAAGAAAGCAGTTGTAACAATTACAATTTTATTAGTAGTTTTAATGGGAGCCTGTGAAGGTCCTTTAGAAGAGGATGTAGGGGAAGGAACTATTGTAATTACTTTGACTAGAGATATAATTGACAACACAGAGAAAGTCAATTATTCAGGGTTTACAACAGAGCCCATGGCTTCAGCGAGTGAAGAAAATGACTGGCCACGCAGTGTGGAGGATGTTCAGGAAGTTCTTGAAGGCTATCGTGTAAGAATAGAGGGGGAAGGGGTGGATGTATTTAAAAATGCTTTTTTTAAAGAAGGGGAAGATGAAGTTACTATAGAAATTTCAATTCCTGCTGGTGATGATTATTCAATAACTATCTTGGCTCTGGGTGAAGATTACCGAGGTAATAATGATTTTCTTTTAGGAGCTGGTAAAGCTGCAGGGATAATAGTAAAATCTGCAGAAACCACAAATGTTTCCATTTCAATGGAGCCATATAAATATTCGTTTGAAGAAACAACAGAACAAGTTCAAGTTGGAGAAAAGATTGAAGTCATTTATAATTTAAAGGGGCCTTTGCTTTCAGAAATATGGGGTGGTTGGATATATCTATATTATTCAATGGATTCACCTGAAGAAGAAAAATTTGGAGAAAGGATATCTTCTGGTATTTCATCAAATAGAGAAATCATTAGTAAAAATCACTGGAGATTTAAATTTGATGTAACAGGACAAAATAATGAAGGATTATTATATTTTCAAATCTATACTTATTTAAGTTCAGAATGGAGATATGAAGGTAGAATTAATCCTTCATTATTTACTCCAAGTGTTAATTTTAATGAAGAAATACCAACAGTAGAAATAGAAGAAGCTGATAGCAGTATTGTAATAGAACCAGTATGGTAGTGATTTTATATAATATATTCTAAGGAATCAGATATTACTATAAATTTAGTTTTTCTTTTTTGCATAGATTAAAAGTAAGTCCTACTATTTATTTACGAAATTAAAATCTCCTATTTGTGTATAATGCCGCAATTTTCATATTTTCATTCCGGGCTAAAAATAATTAAAATAATTTCAAAAATATTTTTAAAGCAAGCAATCTTGCTATTTCCAAAATGGACCTATTAACTTCAGGAAACAAAAGCTGCCCATAATGCGGTTTACATTTTAGCTTTTAATTCCAGCAATTGCTGAGAACTGGGAATGTTTGCTCAGACAAATGCCTGGTATGGGGAAGGGTTATCAACAAACAGAATAAAATTGACTAAATTGACTATAGAGGTGCAGTCTATTGAAAAAATTGATTGTAAGCCTATTATTGTTCTTAATAATAAGTTTGGTTTTTTCTTTTGTGGGGGCAGCCCCGCTCCAGCAGGAAACCCAGGAGCATAATGCAAAAACAGATGAAATCCCCCGTTTTTTAAGATTCAATATGAGTTTTGATATACAAAAGCAAAGAATAGAAGAGTTCGCTTCTGAACATGGCTGGGAAAAAACATTAAAGCTGGCATCAGAATCAGCAAGAAAATATCATGAAGATTCAGGGGGAGTCCCTTTTGGAAGATATATTAGAGCAAAGTTGTGGACTCCAACTCTGGCCTATATTGATGCCATGTTCGATGCTGATATTTATTTAAAAAGCAGAAAAAAAGCAGAAAAACAATATGCAGATATCGAGCGTATTTTAAAGAACAACATTTATTTTACTTTAACTGTGAGGGGTAATTCTAAAGAAGAAATTCAGCTTGATAATTTAGATTTTATTTTAGAGAAGGATAAAGATAATATATTACGCAGTGAAGAATACGCCATTATAGAAGATAGAGGTATTGAGGATTATTCAGCACTTGGCATTACTGTTTATACAAATACTATCGATATATTGTTTTCTTCTGAGCCCCTTGAAGGTGAGAAAAGTGAAGAATTAATATTACACATTATATCCAGCAGCCCCAGAAGAAGGGTTGAGATGTCCTGGGATATTAAAAAAGAGCATCCACGGGAGAAAATAAAGTTATTCCCCAAAGCGGGTGAACTGGTTAGTGATACTCCTGTTGTTTATCCTAAGGATGCTGCAGCAAGAGGTAAGACAGGAGAAGCAATTTTTTTAGCCGTTGTGGACGAAAGGGGCAAATTGGGCGCGCTGACTCTCATCTCTTCCTCGGGGAGTGATCAGATGGACCAGGTGGCCCGGTTAACAATAGAAAACGAATGGGAATTTGACTCCTATGAAAGCGGTTATGACATTGAGATATCTGTTGAATATAAAAACCCGAAAAAAGAAAAAGTAGATGTCAATTTGGGAGCCCTTGATATCAGGGGCTATTCAAAAGATATGGCTTTAGATAAAATTTATGTCAGCGAATTTTTTGAGATAAATTACAGCTCTGGATGGCATGTGAAGACAAAAGAGCGCGCGGGGATGAGTGAACTTGTAATGTTTTATTATAAAGATGAATATTTTGACGAACAAGCAGGGAAGGGCGCTAATGGTATCAAGATAGCAGTTGAGGAAGATGTGTACTTTACTGAAGCACAGTACTATGCTGTTGATAATCTGAAGGATGAGCCAGAAGAGTATGAAGTGCTGGATTCAGGTCCCGTTGAACTGGCAGGAATTGAAGGACACAGGAGGACATATATCACAAAGGCAAATGGGGAGGGCTCGCAGTTTCGGGAAATAACAATTATTGATGAGGATAATACGGCCTATCAGATTTCTTTTTTTTCACCTGAAAATCAGGTTCAGGAATATAAACATCATGAAGAAAAATTCCTGTCCTCCTTTAGTTTAAAATAGGAGGCAGCTTTGTTTTTTTTGTTGCGGCCAGACGCGAGAGGCGCTCTCAATAAAGGAGGTTAGCGATGGGTGATAAAATTCAGGATTTATTAGAAGAAATAAAGTATAAGCAATTAGTATTGCCGGAATTCCAGAGAGAATTTACCTGGAGCAGAACACAGGTTAAGGATTTATTCACTTCTTTATATAGAAATTACCCCACAGGCAGTCTCCTGGTATGGGAGACTGATAACCCGCCCAAAATCAAAAATGATGCTTTTGATTTGGAGAGTGTTCGCCGCGTTAAGGTTCTGCTGGACGGTCAGCAGAGGTTGACCAGTTTATATATAAACCTTTATGGCGAGGTTCCGCCGTTCTATAGAGAGAATGAAATCAGCGACAGCTATTTTGAACTTTGTTTTAATGTTAAAACGGGCATATTTAAATATTATTCCCAGCGGGAAATGTCCAATAACCCCTTCTGGTTTAGTGTGATTGAATTATATGACAGCCCGCCCTCCGTTTTTCAACTTGTGTCTTCACTGGAAATTGAAGATAAAGAGAAAACAGGCAATATGATTGAAAAAAACCTGGAGAAAACAAAAGGCATACTGCAGCAGGAATACCCCACCCAGAAAGTCCCGACCAAATCCGATTTAAAAGAAGCCATTAAGGTTTTTGATTTAATAAACAGTCAGGGCACTCCCCTCACTAATGCAGACATCTCCCTGGCCTATATGACGGCTGAGTGGCCGGAAATCAGGCGTATTTTCAAGGAAAAATTAAATACGCTAGCAGAAGAAAACTTCCATTTTGATTTAACCTTTATGACCAGAGCAATAGCAAGTATTTTGAGCGGGAGAGGGAGCCTGCAGCAGTTTAATGAAGCTAACATTAAAAAGGATGTAACAGAAAGCAGCTTGAAAAAATGCTGGGCAAAATTAGATAAAATATTAAATTATTTGGTCAACTTTTTGCAAAACAAGGCGTTTATCATGGGGACTGAAGATTTAAATACTCCTTATGTTTTAATCCCGGTGATAGTTTATCTTTATAACAACGAGTATTTTGATAGTAATACAGAAAAAACAATGCTTTACTGGATATATGCCGCTCTTTACCTAAGGAGGTTTAGCGCGAGTTTGGAATCCAGCCTGGAGCAGGATGTTAATACAATAAATGAAAATAATCACCCGAAATCGCTGCTTGACAACCTTAAAGAGGAAGAAGGCAATCCAATTTTAACAGCCGGGAGCCTTGATATGAGAGGTGTAGAGCACCCGCTATACAACATGATGTGTGTTCTGATTAGAGTAAAAGGAGCTGTTGACTGGAATAACGGGCTCCCCCTGAGGCAGACTTCCGGGGACGAATTTAAACTTGAAAGGCACCATATTTTTCCTAAAAGCATTTTGGGGAAACACGGCTGGAATACCAATGGAAATCACTACGCCCGGAAAAGGGTGCATGAAATAGCTAACAGAATACCCCTTACCAGGGAGGGCAACATGAGTATTTTTAACAAATCTCCCAAAGAATATTTGCCCATTGTAGAGGAAAAATATCCCGGGGCCCTTGAAAAGTCCTTAATTCCACAGGATAGAAGATTATGGGAAGTAGAAAATTATGAAGATTTTTTGAGGGAAAGAAGAACACTGATAGCAAAGGAAATAAATAAATTTATGGAACAGCTTCTGGATTGAAGATAACATATTAAATCAATTCGGCATATTCACTACAGTGAGTGGTAAAATAATAACATCTAAAAAAACCGGGACAGCTAACTGCGGGTGATGATCTAAATGAGAAAACGGGGAGGAAATGAATCAGGCACCACCACGCAGCGGGTGAATATGGCGGGTTACTCGAGGCATTGCGGGAGTTGGGCAAACTTATAACTGAGTGTGTGAAAAAATTTCGGGAATAGAGAAAACTCCTGAATCATAATCATAGTTTTGACGGCGGTCATTCTTAAAAAAGTGTTGTTCTTTTAAAAGTTTAAAAAACCCTATCTGATTATAGTGGAGCAGTTTTAAATTCTAAGTAAGAGCAGGTATATAAGAGCCAAACAAATTTAAAAAATGGGGGCAAAATAAAATGATATCTAAAAATCAAAAAAAGCTTATAGAAAATCTCCATGAAATTTTATGTGAAATACATGACGAAGCTCTTAATGACGAAGATTTTTATAATTGGCTAAATGAAAATTATTTCTTCCAGGAAAACCTCGAAGATATCATGACCAAAATCAATAGCATCAAACAGGATATTTTAATTACAGACGATTAGTTTCTATTGTAAGTTTTACATTGTGCGGGAATTCGAGCAGAGGTGTATAAGAAGTGTGACTGATGAAATATATTAAAACAGAATTTGGAGAAACATTTTAGTAAGTTGGAGTTTTGTTTAAAGAATACATTTCAATTATATTATTTAATAATTAATATAATTTTTTCCGTTATTATAATATATTAATTTTCTTGGCTCTTTTTAAATCGCTTGTTGCTCCCTGAACATTAGTATGCTATAATAAAAATAATAAAACTTATGTTCAGGAGGTAACAATCATGGAAAAG
Organism: Candidatus Dojkabacteria bacterium; assembly: GCA_003554185.1. Classification (GTDB taxonomy): domain Bacteria; phylum Patescibacteriota; class Dojkabacteria; order SC72; family T1SED10-24; genus T1SED10-24. The sequence continues at coordinate 1,004 of PWFU01000043.1, read as the reverse complement.
GCTTTAAAATATTATATTTTAAAGATAATTGCTAAGCTTTCACCTAAAGAAAGACAGGAAGTTATCAGTTATTTCTTGGACTTAGAATTAAGCAATGAAATAGATCTTGAAAATACCATAAATAAAATCAGGTAATCACGTTTTAACGAAGGCCTTGTCTGACCCCATTGCCATAATGATGAGATTATAAAGCACGGAAAAAAACAAGCAACAGCGATACCGTTGCAAATCCTGCGAACGCACCTTTACTAATTTTACCGGGACACATATCGAGCAAATCATGAAGAAAAAAGAGCTTTTCCACTCTCTACAATCTATGCTTGAACGTAAATCTCTACCTGAAACTGCAGAAGAAGTAGGAGTTAGTATCCCCACTGCTTTTAATTGGCGCCATAAGGTTTTATCAGCTTTAAAGAAGAACAAAACTGATAAATTATCTGGCCTCCTGGAAGTAGATGATACTTTTTTTCTTCATTCTCAAAAAAGGCAATCCTAATCTAGAACGCAAACCCCGTAAACGTGGAGGTAAAGCCAAAAAACGCGGGGGAGCAATGGGCAAGTCTGTGTTATTGTTGGGCTTGATCGTGACGGTAATAGCATATCTAAAATAGCCTGTCATGGACGTTCCAGTGATAAAGATGTTGATAAAGTCCTTAGAATGAGTGAAGATAGAGAAATTGTTTTATGCACAGACAAACATCCTTCCCTGGGTAAGTGTGCTAAGATGAACGAGTTTAAGCATATAGAACTCAATCTTAGAAAGAATATACGTGTAATAAAGAATATCTAACATATTCAAAATGTCAATAGTTATCATAGTTGGCTTAAAGAGTGGCTTAGAAGATTCAAAGGAGTTGCTACCAGGTATCTGGATAATTATTTGTGCTGGTTTGATTTTGTTGACCGTGTTGGCCGGGATATTAAAAAGGAAACCGCTAAAAGAAAGTTAATGACAACGGTTTGTTCATCTGCAGCCGCTTGACCAACATGCTATTTAAAAAGAG